>JAITWO010000039.1 GCA_031285205.1 Methanomassiliicoccaceae archaeon
AACGCCTTGTTGCCGCCGACCGTCCTCACCTCACCGAGTTGGTACATGACATCCGCTGCGCTCATCTTTTCTATCATGTCCTCAACAGTATCGAGTATCATCTGGTCCTTATGGTCGATGAACTGCATCCCGTCACCGGACGATATCTTGGGAACATCCAGTTTCGACAATCCTGCGGCGAACTCCCTGAACTTCTTCGCTTCCTGTTTTTCCATGTTAATATTGTCGAACGATGCCTCCGTGCTCCTCACCATATCCAACGGTATTTTCAGGGAGTCGCACAACGCCATCGTGTGATGTTCGTACGCTTCCGATACCACCGCGGTCGTCATTAGGCTGCTCATGTACATGATCACATCTGAACCGGGCATCGGTGACATATCCTTAACGAAATATTCATGGACGGAACTGTCCGTGGCGCCTGCCGCCTTCAGCAGCGGGACGATCGTCTTCAACGAATCCCCGGACCGTCTGTCCTCCCGGCTCAGGCCGAATGACATTATGTTGTCGTAGGACGTCAGCAGATCATATATCCTGCCGCCGTTCCGTATGAATCGGTCGCACATCCTCTTCATTGCGTTGGCAGATGACAGGAACCCCGGCGCCGTGCATATCAGTTGCTTATCCTCAGTGAACCCCAGTTCGTCCATGTGGTTGTATTCCATTCTCATTCACCGTCTATCGATCCGTCCACGTCCTCTGAAAGATCGAACGGCCCTCTGAGCGGTCCGTCCCTGTAGTATGCCTTCTGTCCGACCATCTTCAGATTGCCGTCGGCGAATTGTTTTATTGTTGACACGATGAGCGGAAGTTCGCGTTTTGCGCCGCTGTTCCTTATCGCTGCGAACAGCGGCTCGTTCTCCCCTTCCTCTGCTTTTATCTGATCGAGCGTCTTGGTCCTGAGCTTTTCATACATCTTCTCCCATAGCTCGTCGTATCTCCCGCCGCGTATCGGGAATCCGCAGAATGTCAGGGCTGCGCCTCTGTCCCATTCCTTGGTGCACAGATGTATCATCACTCCGTGCTGCCTCTCATCATCCCTGATCAACTGCCAGATGCACTCCTGCCAGGTGCCCTTCGGGCCTGTCGGCAGTGCCGGATGCAGATTGATCAGGTCGTACGTCACGCATGTCTCATCGTCCACCCAAAGCATGTATCCTGCCAGAACGCCGATGCTGAAACCATATTTTGAGAGAAGTTCCCTCATCTCCTTCCCGTACTCGTTCCTCCAACCCTCCTGGTCGCTGTCCCAAAGGTCCGGGCGGAACGACTTCCATGATAATGCAACGAGCGGTATGCCGTAATCCTTCACCATTGCGAAGAACTGCTCCCTCTGTTCCTTCCTTGAGTTCGGTTCCTCTGTGTTGTCCCAGTTGCAGAATACGAACTCGATGTTGATGTCGAGCTTCCCGGCGGCCTTCTTTTCCATCACCGTTCTCAGCAGGTTCCTTGAACCGGGGCCCCTTCCCGTGGAGAACCATCCCAGTTTTAACATGTCGGTCACTATGCGGTATGAGTATATTTACACATCGAACAGTACCGTCACCGACGGTTCGTTCTCGTTTATGTTCATCATGTGGTACGTTATCGCCTTTATCTCCGTCTTCGGCCTGTGCTTCCTGAGGTCGAGCGTTTCGCCGTGCGCGATGCATGACACCTCATTCCCGTTGAATCTGACGGTGAACGACGACATGACCGCCGAATCCGCATCCATCATGAACAATAATTCGGAAAGGAACAGATGCAGACGCGATTCCGCATCCTCCGCCACCACGGTAAGCGAGAACTTCTCCTTCTTTTCTATCGTTCCGATATCGACCATCTGGTCGAACAGCGCATATGCTGCATTCTCGAAGCATTCTTCCAATGTGCTTCCCGTACATTTCACCAGAATGTCGGCGGTGTGCTCCAGGGTCTCGTACCTCATCATATGAACAATGCGGACGTCCTTAATCTTCATTTCGCAGACCGCATGAAAATAATATATTAATACAAGCAGAACAGTAATTAACAGTATGCGTTTGGCGATCGTTGGTTGCGGGTCGATTGGAAGTGAGTTGGCGGAGGCCGCCGACGGAATGACCGAGGTCAAGAGGATCTATCTTTTGGACCAGAGGGGGCTGGCGGCGGAGGCCCTGGCCTCGAAGCTGAAGAAGGCGGAGGCGGTACGCTCCATTGAAGGAGAGCTGTACCATTGCGACCTCGTGATCGAAGCGGCGAGCCAGAACGCCGCCAGGGAGATAATACCCAAGGTCGTCGGCAGAGGCGTTGACATAATGATAATGTCCGTCGGTGCTCTCGTGGACGACGATTACCGTAACAACGTGTACGCGACCGCCCGTAACACGGGTGCGAGGATACTTGTCCCCTCGGGTGCGCTGTGCGGCACCGATGCGTTAAGTTCGGCGTCCGTGGGGAATATCGATCTGGTGAGGCTGATAACTACAAAGAACCCGGAAAGCATTGAGGATGTTCCGTACCTCAAGAAGAAGGGCATAGACCTCTCCGGGATCAAAGGGCCGACGGTGATATATGAGGGGACTGCCAGAGAGGCCGTCAAACTGTTCCCGAAGAACGTCAACGTTGCGGCAACTGTGAGCATAATGGGGGTCGGCTTCGACAGGACTCAGGTCACGGTTATAGCTGACCCTGCCGCACAGGCCAACTCTCACGAGCTCATCGTCAAGGGGGATTTTGGCGAGATAGTATCAAAGAGCAGTAATGTCCCGTCCGTTTACAACCCGTCAACAAGCCACCTTGCCGCACTGTCAGCCATATCCGCATTGAAAAGAATAATACGGAATGATTGGGTAGGCATCTGATGCACATGTCCAGAGCACAAAGGATCGCATCCTCTGCGGGGATGGATGCCGTAGTGATATCGAATGGCACCTCGCCGTTCCTTGACCCCGTCTTCTGGTACGTCACGGAGCAGACATCGGGAACATTCGAAGGGTCGTTCGCCGTGATATCAAAGGATGGCGGGCTGGATGTCGTGACCGGCAGGCTCGAGGAGACGACCGCTAAGAAGGGAAAGGGGAATGTGCATGTCTACGAAACACGCGATGATATGGAGTCAATATTCAAAGGATTGCTGAAAGGATGCGGACGCATCGGAATATCGGGGCGGTCGGTATCATACAACGCCTCCGAATATCTGAAAAAGGTCTCCGGCGCGGAATTGACGGATGTCTCCGCTAAGATCGCCGGCGTCATCGCGATAAAGGACCGCAAAGAGATCACAGAGATAAGGAAGGCGTGCGGCGTGACATCGAAGACCGCATCAGAGATACCCGGGATGCTGCATCGTGGGATGACAGAGAAGGAAGCGTCACGGCTCATCGACTCCGATATGAGGGATAACGGCGGAACGGGGAACGCATTCGAGACGATCGCGGCGTTCGGCCCGAACTCTGCGGAACCGCATTACCGCCCTTCGGACCGCAGACTCAAGAAGGGGGATGCCGCCCTTTTTGATTTCGGTTCCATGCACGGGATGTACTGCTCCGACCTCACCAGGACCGTGTTCTTCGGAAAAACAGATGACATCCTTGAGAGGGCATACGCCGTTGTCCTCAAGGCCAAGGATGCGGGGATGCGGGAGATGTATGACGGCGCTCCGGCGAAGGATGCTGACACGGCGGCAAGGAACATAATAGACGGCAGCGAGTTCAAAGGGATGTTCATACACTCATTCGGCCACGGCATCGGGATGAGCATTCACGAATCTCCGTCGGTGTCGCACAGATCCGAAGATATATTGAAAGAGGGGATGGTCGTGTCAGCCGAACCCGGGATATACATACCCGGAACGGGAGGCATAAGGATAGAGGATACCGTCCTTATCACCAAGGGCGGACATGAGGTCCTTACAGAGTTCGATCAAAGCTTTACGGTGATATGATGCACCATATGTTATCAAAAAGTGTTGCTAAGATGCAGGACCTTGGCGCAGAGTTCTGTGACGCGAAATATCAGAAGATAAAGAGCATCGGCATCCAGTCGGTGAACGGCGACATACGTCACCTTTCCGATAAGGTGATGGGAGGGGTCTGCCTTCGCGCATGGGTCGGCGGAAGATGGGGATATCACACATCGACGTCATTCACCGCCGATGACATCATCAGTGCTGCGGAGACGGCGGTCGCGAATGCGTCCGGCTCTCCGAAAGGAAATGTCGAACTTAACGTGAAGATCATTAAAAAGAGCAGGAGCCAGAATGTAAAGGTCCACCCTGATGACGTGGACATGGATGAAAAGGTCAGGGCGGTGCTGGACCTCGATTCATCACAGAAAAGGGACCGGGTACTGAACAGGATCGGCAGCTACAGCGAAGAGATAAATAACAACATCTTGATCAATTCCGCCGGGTCCGAGATAGAGTGGGAAGAGATCAGGACACGGTTCAGGGCGATGAGCGTCGCATCCGACGGCCAAAGGATGGAACGATATTATAACGGGCCGGACGGGACATGCGGCTTTGAACTGATAAAGAACGCGGACGTTGAATCGCTCGGACGGAATACCGCCGAGGAGGCGGTAGCGACACTTCGCGCGAAGCGCACGCCGAGCGGGCCCATGACCGTGATCAGCGACCCTATGATCTCCGGGCTGCTCGCACATGAGGTGATGGGGCATGCATCGGAGGCTGACGAGATAGTGAAGAAGAGATCGTTCCTCACTGATGCTGTCGGAAAGAGGGTGGCATCCGATGTCGTATCCATGTACGACGACGGCACCGTGGAAGGTGCGCACGGTACGATCATCTATGACGACGAGGGAACGCCCGCATCGCGCACCAGGATCATCAAGGACGGCATCTACGTGGGATATATGCACACCCTCGAGAGCGCATCCCTCATGAATGTTCAGCCGACAGGCAACGGAAGGGCGGAGAACTTCGGGAAGAGGATATGGGCACGTATGACGAACACATTCTTCGGCCCCGGCGACAGGACACTTGATGATCTCATAGCGGACACTAAAAAAGGAATTCTCTGCGATAAGATGGTCAACGGGATGGAAGATCCTGTCGGAGGAGGGTTCGAGGCCAAGGTGCTGCGCGGCTTCATGATAGAAAACGGGAAGATCACCGATATGTTACGCTCATTCACACTCACTGGCCGTGCGCTGGAGATACTCCGCACCATGGACGCCGCCACCAAAGAGGTCGTGTTCGACGGCGGCATGTGCGGAAAGGGGATAGAGGACTGGGTGAACGTGTCATCAGGAGGGCCGTACTGCCGGTCCGGTATGATTGTCGGAGGCGGATGATATGGATCTGAGTGAGATCGCCGTCAGTTCACTGAGGCATGCGAAGGATATGGACCATGCGGAATCGTATGTTGTCAGAAGTGTCATACGTTCCGCATACATCGACGGCGGAAGGATAAGCAACATTGAGACCAAAACAGACTCGGGGATGTGCATCAGAGTAGCGAACGACGGCAGACTCGGAAGGGCGTGCGTCACGCTCAGCGATGAGGGTTCGGCCGGATCGTGTGCAAGGTCCGCGGTCCGTGTTTCCTCCTTCTCGCCGAAGAACAGCATGTTCAGAGGATATCCCTCGCCGTCGAGGTCCCTCATAAGAACGGATGTCTTCGATGACAGGATCGATAACATCACCGATGACGGACTGAAGGAGATATTATCGGCGGTCATAGATTCATGCGATACGGACATCCCGAGAGGGCTGCTCAGGCTCTCGACCATCAGATCGGCGGTCGCGAACAGCAACGGTCTTCTGACAGAGCACAGGAGCACGATGATGTACGGCCACTTCACATCGATGTTCCGTGGGACGAAGAACGGCGAAGGCACCGAATCGGTGCACGGTACGTCGTTGACATTGGACCCGGAGCGCATAGGAAAAGAGTTGGGAAGGAAGGCCAGGGCGTCAGCAGAGGCGAGGCCGTTCAGAGGAAAGAAAAAAATAACGATGATACTGCCGCCGTGCGAGCTTGGCGACATGATCATGTCCTCGGCCGGCTCGGCGCTGAACGGCGAGAATGTGCATTATATGCGCAGCCCCTGGACCGATAAGTTGGATACGAAGGTTGCGTCCGATGTGCTTACGATGACCGATGACCCAGGGACACCGGGGCCGCTGTGCTCCGCATTCGATGACGAGGGCACCCCGTCCGAAAAGAAGGTTCTCGTTGAGAACGGTGTGTTGAAGAGCTTCATAAGGGACAGTTTCATCGGCAGCAGCACAGGCAACGGGATGCGCCGTAATTCAACGGATGCGCAGAACATCTATTGTTCGGCGGTCGGCATCAGGCCGATGAACATGATCATCTCCGCGGGAAGGCACACCCGGGAGGACATCATATCGCAGACCGATCACGGGATACTGGTGGAGAAGTTCGCGTGGCCGGAGGCCGACCCGCTGACGGGGAGGTTCGGCCTGGAGGTCAGATGCGGATATCTGATACGCAGAGGAAAGGTGGTTGGCACGGTGAACAATGCGCTGATGATGGGCAACATGTTCGATGCGCTGGCCGATATCGATCTCATAGGGAGCGACGGCGAGAACATGGGCTGTATCACGGTCCCGACGATGAGCTTCTCGGGCATGGAACTTGCAGGGAATTAAAAGGAGCGCTCCAAGGTTATGCGCATCCTGTCCCCGGACATCTCCATGTCCGCACACTCACCTTCCACGGACCCTATCCTTTTCATCGGGAATGAGGATATCGGACGGTCATCGATGCTCAGCGGCGTGGGCCCGAAGAATACGGACACTGCATCAGCTTCCGGCCAATACGCGATATCCCCTTTCAGGAACACCGTTTGGTCGCCGGCAGCTTTACTGTCGAGCCTCATCTCGAAATACATCTGAGATCCGAGCATGTTGATTCCCGCTGTGAACGGCAGCGACAGCCATATCTCATTCGATATGTCCGAATCGTCGAGGACAGCGGACCATTCGCCGCATCTGGTCCTTATCTTGATACGGTTCATGTCACTTCTTTCTCTCGAACAGCGCCCTTATGTCCTTTCCCACTTTTTCCAGTTCCAGGGATGATTCGTCGGCTTCCATCTTCTTCAGATCTTTGAGGCCGTTCCTCCATTCCGCGCGCCATTCATCCTTGAACTTGCCGGATTCGATATCAGCGAGTATTGACCTCATCCCTTCTTTTGATTCCTTTGTTATCACGCGGTCCCTTCTTGTGAGCCCACCGAACTCCGCTGTGTTCGAGACCACATACCACATCTTCGAGAATCCTCCGGCCTGTATCAGGTCCACGATCAGTTTGACCTCATGCAGCACCTCGAAGTATGCTATCTCCGGCGGGTACCCGCCCTCTCTCAGCGTTTCGTAACCTGCCTTTATCATTGCCGTGACGCCGCCGCAGAGCACTGCCTGCTCTCCGAACAGGTCCGACTTCGTCTCGAAGTCGAACGACGTCTCAAATACGCCGGCCCTTGTCGACCCTATCCCCTTCGCCAGTGCGAGCGCGATCTTCTTCGCGTTGCCCGTGCTGTCCCTGTACACCGATATCAGCGCGGGGACCCCGAACCCTTCCAGGTATGCTATCCTCTCCATGTCGCCGGGGGACTTGGGGGCCATCATTATCACGTCGATGCCCTCCGGAGGGCTGATCAGTTTGTATGTTATCGAAAACCCGTGGGCGAACTCCAGTGCTGCGCCCTTTTTCATATTCGGTTCGACCATCTCCTTGTACAGGTCCGGCTGCACCTCATCCGGAAGCAGCATCATCACCACGTCCGCCCCTTTCACCGCATCCGGTATCTCCGCTACCTTGAGGCCGTCCTCCTTCGCCTTGCTCCAGGATGCCCCGTTCTTCCTTACGCCGACGGTGACGTTCAGCCCGGAGTCGTGGAGACAGAGCGCCTGTGCCCTTCCCTGCGCCCCGTAGCCGAGCACCGCGATCTTCTTGCCTTTCAGAACATTCAGGTCAGCATCCGAATCGTGATAGATGTCCATTTTCTAACACCTTTAGCGCACGCATGCGCTCATAGGACTAAAAGGTATCCGTTAGTTCCAGGCATTCTGTACGGCCGCAGTGTGCAACGCCCTGCGTGAGCGATATGAATGCTGTGTGCTGCTCTGATCCTCTCAGAACGGGCATTTCCCTTTGATTATCGGCAGTGTCGGATTAGGAGGTAACATAGGCAGCACCGCTTCGTCCTGGTCCACGTGGATGTCCACAATGCACACCGTGTCCGACGCGAACGCTTCCTTGAACGCCTTGCCTATTTCGGACGGCTTCTCGACGCGGATCCCCTTGGCACCGAACGATTCCGCCAGCTTGACGAAGTCCGGGTTCGACTTGTATAGCATCGTTCCCGAGTACCTCTCCTTCCAGAACAGGTTCTGCCACTGCTTGACCATCCCCAGCCAGCCGTTGTTCATCAGACATATCACCACCGGAACATCCTCCGCGACCGCTGTCGCCAGTTCCTGGATGACCATCAGAAGGCCGCCGTCCCCGACTATTGCCATCACTTTCTTATCGGGTTTCGCTATCTTGGCGCCTATCGCCGCCGGGAACCCAAAGCCCATCGTTCCGAAGCCGCCTGATGATATCAGCTGCCTCGGACGGTTTATTTTGAGATGATGCATCGCCCACATCTGGTTCTGCCCCACGTCTGTGGTTATTATGGTGTCATCGTCCATCATCTTATTTATCTCGGCCATCACGCGCCTTGGGGATATCGGCATGCTGTCATCACCGATGTCATTGCAGCAGCACCTCATCTTCAGTTCCTTTATCCTGTCATCCCACGCCTTCTTTGAGCTCTGCTGTTTCAGCTGCGCCGTTATGATCTGCATCGCCTTCTTAGCATCGGCAAGCACGTTGACGGCGGTGTGCGAGTGCTTGTCGAACTCCACGCGGTCTACGTCTATCTGAATGACCTTACAACTCTGGGACATCTGGTTGTGCATGCTGTGGCTCCTGTCCGAGAAGCGTGTTCCTATCGCTATGACCAGGTCCGCTTCCTTCAGTGCGTTGAGCGTGCACATCTTGCCGTGCATGCCCATCGCACCCAATGACAACGGGTGGCTGTGCGGTATGGATCCGAGGCCCATCAGCGGCATTATGACGGGCGCGCGGATCATCTCCGCCAGTTTGATCAACTCCGCCGACGAGTTGGATGATATCACGCCGCCGCCGGCTATTATCAGCGGGCGCTGTGCCTTGCCGATGAGACTGATAGCATACGGCAGCTTTGAAAGGTCCTCGCGGACCTCCACCGGCTCAAAGCTCCGGCTGAGCAGCGATTCGTCGATCTCGGAGTTTATCGCATCGACCGGGAGGTCTATGTGCACCGGCCCCTGTCTTCCGCTGAGCGCTATGTCCCATCCTCTTGAGATGGCCTCGGGGAGCATCTGGAGGTCGAGCACCCTGTAATTGTATTTGGTGACCGGCATCATCAGGCTGAACGCATCCACCTCCTGAAACGCTCCCATCCCGAGCACGCGCGTCGACACCTGGCCGGTGAGCACTATCACCGGTATCGAATCTGCGAATGCCGTTGCGACCCCTGTCACCAGGTTCGTCGCGCCCGGGCCGGACGTCGCCAGGCACACCCCTGCCTTTCCGGATGCACGCGCATAGCCGTCGGCCATGTGCGCCGCGCATTGCTCATGACGGACGAGTACATGCCTCACGGTTGAATTGAGGATCTCGTCGAATATGGGTATCACTTGACCCCCGGGGTATCCGAACATCGTTTCTACGCCCTTGTCTTCCAGCATCTTCAGGAGCGCTCTTGAGCCTTTCATGTCATTCCACCCGATTTTAAATGGCTTATAAGGTAATATTATTTAATCATAATTTCTTTAACGTATCTGATTCGTATATGGCGATAGTCTATTGCAAAAGGCTCCTCGACTTCGAACAGTGGGAAGGTCATCCTGAATCTCCGTTCAGACTGAAGACGATGATGAAGAAACTTTCAAGTGAGGGTCTATGGGAAGGTGTGACCTCTCCTTTCGAGATAAATGATGAAGATGTCCTCAGGGTCCATACCGAAAGGCATCTTGATCGGTTGAAAAAAGGAGGGAATGTCGCCTTGGACGCCGATACCATCCTGTGGGACACGTCATACGAATATTCCATGCTCTCCGCAGGCGTCGCCTGCACAGCCGTGAGCCTTGCGATGGACGAGATACCGGCGTTCGCCCTTACGCGCCCTCCGGGGCATCATGCGGGCAGGGACTTCATGGGCGGGTTCTGCTACCTTAACAATGTGGCGATAGCGACCGCGAGGGCAGGGGTCAGGACTGCGATAGTGGACATCGATGCGCATCACGGGAACGGTACTGAGAATATATTCTATGGCCGCGACGATGTGCTTTTCATAGATATCCACGAGGACGGGCTGTTCCCGGGATCGGGACACATGGAAGATGTGGGCGAAGGAAAGGGCGAAGGGTACACCGTGAACATCCCCGTGCCCGCCGGTTCCGGCAACAGGACCTACATGAAGGCCCATGATGAGATCGTCTTCCCTGTGCTGAGGCAGTTCAGACCGGAGCTGCTGGTGGTGTCGATGGGGGTGGATGCGCACTATTGTGAGAAGTACTCGCACATCAACCTGAACACCAAGTGTTATATTGACATGTTCAAGAAGCTGCTTGCCGAGAGCAGTCACAGAAAGATCGCCTTCGTCCTTGAGGGGGGATATCATCTTCGCGCCACCGCCGAGGTCGCCGCAGGCCTCATGGCCGCGCTCGAGGACCGTGAGATCCGCCCGGAATACAATGAGGAGAGGAAGGAGAGCGCCAACGGGCCCCGTGCGGTGGACCGGGCCAGGGACCACCACAGCAGATACTGGAAGCTTTGACCGCCGCCGATGCCCTGATAAAAGCAAACCTTATCTTATCCATTACATATATGCGGGTGAGTGATCGCGTGAAAAAGGTCAAGGTCGGGATAAACGGGTACGGAACCATCGGGAAGAGAACTGCAACCGCTGTGAACCAGCAGGATGATATGGAAGTGGTCGGCGTCACGAAGACGAGACCCACGTATGAGGCGTCCGTCGCCAACAAATTGAACCTTCCGTTATATGTTCCGGACGAGGAGGTCGCCGGTGATTTCAAAAAGGCCGGTATTAAAGTGGCCGGGACAATAAAGGACCTTTACAAAAAGGCGGACATCATCGTGGACTGCACCCCCGGGGAGGTGGCCGAGGAATACAAACGGCAATATGAAGAGGCGGGCATCAAAGGGATATTCCAGGGAGGGGAGGACCACAGCCTGACCGGGATATCGTTCAACGCCTCTGCCAATTACAAGGAGTCGTGGGGGGCGCAGTTCTCGCGCATAGTCTCATGCAACACCACCGGCCTCGTCAGGACATTGTATCCGCTGGACAAGAAGTACAAGGTACAGAGCGCGTTCGCCACCCTTATAAGAAGGAGTGCGGACCCGAACGACAGTAAGAAGGGGCCGGTCAATGCCATCGAGCCGTCGCTGAAGATACCGACGCACCACGGTCCCGATGTTCAGAGCATAATGCCGTGGCTGAACATACAGACGATGGCCGTGAAAGTGCCGACGACGCTGATGCATCTTCATACAGTGATGGTGAAGTTGGGAACGGAGGCATCCACCGAGGACATAATAGATCTGTGGAAGAACACTCCGCGTGTCAGGCTTGTCAAAGGGAAGAGCGGGATAAAGTCATCGGCACAGATCATGGAGCTTGCCAAGGACCTCGGGAGGCCTAGAGGCGACATGTATGAGATAATAGTATGGGAGGACGGCGTCAAGGTGGTGGGCGATACCCTGTACTTCTATCAGGCGGTCCATCAGGAGAGCGACGTGATACCGGAGATCGTCGACTGCATACGTTCGATGTGCAAGATCGAGGAGGATCCTTCCGCGTCTATGAAAAAGACCGACATGGCCATGGGAATATAAGGTGCTGGCATGAAGGATTTCCATACTCTCGAAGATTTCGATTTCAGAGACAGGACCGTGCTTCTCAGGCCGGACATAAACTGTCCGCTGGATAAGACCACATTGGAGATAATCAACGATTCGAGGGTCCGCAGGATAGTTCCCACGGTGCGCGAGCTCATGGGCAAGAGAGCTAAGGTCGTCATACTTGCGCATCAGAGCAGGAAGGGGAAATGGGACTTCATACCGATGGAGCAGCATGCGAAAAGATTGGCCAGACATCTTAACCATCCGGTAAGATACGTGAACGATGTGATGGGCGATGCGGCCAAGGAAAGCATACGTACGCTGGGCCCGGGGGACGTGCTGGTGCTGGACAACGTCAGGGGACTCGACTGTGAGACCGCGAAACTGGACATGAATGGCCATGCGGAATCTGCTCTCGTGAGGGAACTGTCGCCGCTGATAGACTATTACATATGCGATGCATTCGGAGCGGCCCACCGGTCACAGTGTTCGCTCGTGGGCTTCCAGGCCAGGGTGCCGTCCGCATCGGGAAGGCTGATGGCGAAGGAGATCTTCGCCCTGAAATCCATATTCGATATTCCCCGGCGGCCGTCCGTGTTCGTGCTCGGAGGTGCGAAGTTCGGTGATGTGTCGCCGATGATAGATCACGTTCTGGGAAGCAATACCGCGGACACCGTCATACTCACGGGGCTTGCCGGGAATGCATTTCTGTCCGCAAGGGGCGTCGATCTGGGAAGCGCCAGCCTGGAGATACTTAAGGAAGAGATGACAGATGATAACATAAAGGCGGCCAAGGACATGCTGGCGAAGTACGGCCAGAGGATCCTCCTGCCGACGGATGTCGCGGTAGAGAGGGACGGGAACAGGATGAGCATCCTCACCGGCGACCTTCCTGTGAACGAAGCGGCATTGGACATCGGCGCCGACTCGATAGAGAAGTTCAGGAGGGTGCTGCAGTCATCCAGAACATCTTTTATGAGCGGCCCCGCGGGGCTGTACGAGAAGGACGGCTTCGGGCTGGGGACGAAGGAACTGATGGCCGCCATGATAGAGAGCGGCGGCCAGTCGGTCATCGGCGGAGGCCATACCGTCGGCGCGGCGGACCAGTTCGACCTTACCGACAGGTTCTCCTATGTGAGCACAGCGGGCGGGGCGCTCGAGACGTTCCTTCTGGGAAAGGAGCTGCCGGCGGTGGAGGCGTTGCGTTACTCGTTCAATAAGTTCTGAAAAACGCCTTTTAGAACATTTTAAATACACCGACACGATGGATGCGGTTGATATAATGGTCGATAATGAGCCGATGGAAAGCCCTGATGAGGACGTATCACGCGTACGCCTCCCGAACATAAAGGAAGGAGAGATGTTCGGTATAGCGGACCAGCTGCTCGGAGCATCGAAGATCAAAGTGATGTGCGAGGACGGAGTTTCAAGGATGGGCCGCATCCCCGGGAAGATCAAGAAGAGGATGTGGATACGCGAGGGGGACCTTCTGATAATCTCCCTATGGGATTTTCAGCCCGATAAATGCGATGTGAGGTTCAGGTACACGAAGACGCAGGCGGTCAACCTCAGCAAGAGGGGAAAGGTGCCTAAGGCCCTGGATATATTCTAAGAGTCATTAAAATGTCATACGACGAGATGTATTCTTATCTGGAAGCGCGTGTAGATGCGCTGAAGACCAATAAAACCGGTGATGAGAGGCAGACCGTTGACGAGGTGTTCGATAAACAGACGCTGATGACGCTGTACGATATGATGACGTCCGGTGTGATCGACTCCGTGAGATTCCCAATATCCACGGGCAAGGAGGGCAACGTGTTCTATGCAGAGGACACGGACGGCGACCCGCTGGCGCTGAAGATATTCAGGACATCGACGTCCACATTCAAACATTTCAGCAGATACATCGAGGGCGATCCCAGATTCAAAGGGCTGACCGGGAACCGCAGGAAGATGATATACGCGTGGACCAATAAAGAATACAGAAACCTGCAGAGGTACTACGAGGCGGAGATACCGGTCCCGGAGCCGGTGTCGTTCGCAAAGAACTGTCTGGTGATGGAGTACATCGGTGACGAGAGAGGGCCGTGCCCGCAGCTGAAGGATGTTGTGCTCGATGACCCCGATGACACCTATGATGAGGTGATATCATTCATAATAGACGGCTGGCAGGATGCGCATCTGGTCCACGGGGACATGAGCGAGTACAACATCCTGATGTGGGACGACCAGCCTATACTGATCGACTGCGGCCAGGCGATGACCGCCGACCACTTCAACGCCAAGGAGCTTCTGAGGCGGGACATAGATAACATCAACAGATTCTTCAGGAACCGCGGCGCCGATATAATAAAAAGCGAAGTGATAATGGAAGAGACCCTCAACGGAGGGGATGATGACGAGGAGGATGATGACGAATGAGATCGATCAGGGTTCCGAGCGACCGTGTCGGTACCATCATCGGAACGAACGGCGAGACGAAGAAGATGCTCATCAGGATGACCGGCGTGAAGATCCAGGTGGATACGGAGGGAGAGGTGCTCATCCATGATGATAAGGCGAAGGACCCGCTCATGGCACTGAAGCTCATGGACGTCATACGCGCCATCGGTCGCGGATTCTCACCTGAAAGGGCGATGAAGTTGTTCCAGGATGATGAATATTTTGAACTGATCGACCTTAAGGAGTCTGTGGGCGGCCGGCACAATCAACTGGCCAGGATACGCGGCAGGATAATAGGGCACAACGGAAAGACGAGGGCGCTCATCGAGGACCTGGCAGGGGTCAGTATGTCAGTGTACGGGAACACTGTGGCGCTCATCGGAAGCTCCGCCGGCCTGCCTGTTGCGAAGCACGCCATAGAGATGTTACTGAACGGAAGCGAGCATTCCACTGTTTACAGATACCTTGAAGGACAGCGCCCGAGGCTCAGGATAGCTGAGATGGGGTTCGACATCTGAGGTGGTCTGCTTTGGATGACTGGGTACTCGAGAATTTATCAATAGCCGAGGCCGCTTCCCGGAAAGGGTTATGCGACCGCTGCCTTGGCCGTCTGTTCGGCAAACTGGGAACGGGGATGACGAACGATCAGCGCGGACGTATCATACGCGAGTCTCTCACACTGAACGGCATATCCTCTTCTGCCCCCGATATATGCGGGCTCTGCGATGATGTCTTTGACTCTCTTGACATCTTCGCCGACGCTGCCGCAGCATCGATATTGTCCGTAGAGTCTGACAACTTTCTGATAGGGTCGCGCGTGGACCCGGAGATAGCCGCGAAAGAGAAGGCGCTGTGGGAGGAACTCGGAGCAGAGAACGCCGAACCGCTGAAGACTGAATTGAACAGAGAGATCGGGAAGCTTGCGCTGCCGAAGATACACCGCGCCGTGGAGTTCAAGAACCCGCAGGTGGTGGCATGCGTGGATACGCAGTTCGCCGATGTCACATTGGACGTGGCACCGATATTCATATACGGGCGGTACAACAAACTTTCACGTGAGATCCCCCAGACGATATGGCCCTGCAGGGTCTGCAAGGGCAAGGGGTGCCAAAGATGCAAAGGCGTCGGGAAGATGTATAACACCTCGGTGCAGGAGATAATCGGGGATATCGCGATAGATATGAGCGGAGGGAAAGAACATTTCCTGCACGGGATGGGTAGAGAGGACATAGATGCTCTGATGCTCGGCACCGGGAGGCCGTTCGTGCTGGAGATCAGCAGCCCTCGGATCAGGGACATAAATTTAGATGATCTTGAGAAGAGGTCCAACGGATCCGATCTTGCGAAGTTCAACAGCCTGAGGTTCACGACACGCGATGCCGTACAGAGGACAAAGGACCTGGCGCCCACCAAGACATATAAGGTCAGGGTGAAGGTAAACGGTAAAGTTAATAAAGAAAGAGTAAATGAGGTAGCCCAATCATTCAGGAATCTCTGTATTGACCAGAGGACTCCCGCGAGGGTCGAGCACCGGCGTGCCGACCTTGTAAGGAAGAGGGAGGTGCTTTGGGTCGAGGCGGACTGGATCGACGAAGGCACGTTCGACCTGACTCTGGAAACAGAATCGGGCACTTACGTGAAAGAGTTCGTATCCGGCGATGACGGCAGGAGCAGACCGAACTTCTCCGAAGCTCTCGGTATGCAGTGCCGCGTGGAGACGCTTGATGTATTGGCGATCAACGATCATGAGGTAATCAGATGAAAGCATCTAAAGGTACAAGGACAAAGACCCGCACGCTTCTGTGCAAGAAGCCCAGGGCACGCGGCCTTTCACCGATAACAAGAGGGTTCCAGGAATTCGCGGAAGGGGACAAGGTAAACATAATAATCGACCCCAGCGTCCACAAGGGAATGCCGTTCTCGAGGTTCCACGGACTTACGGGAGAGGTTGTCGGGCAGAGAGGAGCGGCATACGAGGTCAACGTCTATGACGGCAATAAACTGAAAATGGTGGTGGCTCGTCCGGAGCACCTTAAGAAGAACAACTGCTGAGTTGATACAAATGGCTGAGAGGTACGTAGGTCTGGCTGAGGTCAAGGCAATGCTTGGCGCCGAGAGCGGCAACAGAGAACTGGGCACGGCGCAGAGGTCGGCCTTGGAACATTCTCAGAGCATGGTATATTTATCGGTCGATGACGTCAGAGCGCTTGTCGCTGAATTAAAAGCATTGGCTTTTGTCACCGACTTCGCCGCATACAAGATCGGCGACATATTGCCGAAGTATCCGGAGGACGTCCGTGCGATATTCTCAAAGGAAAGAGTGAACCTTTCCGCAGACAATATCAAACAGATAATAGAAATAGTGGGAAAGTACCTTTGAGTTCGCGGAGGGGCCTCACATGGAAGAGTATGCACATATCTTGGATTACTTAGCGCAAGGCCTTCCCAGCGGCGGCTTCTCTAAGCGGGAGCCGCTGTGCTATGCCATCGGCGAAGAGGAATTCAAGCTTTTCGAGATAGTCCCGAAGGCCAGTGCCGCGATCGTCATCGGCGAACGTGTGTACATAGGCAAGGAAGCCGCCTTGCGCAAGCATGTCGACCACATCAAGAGGCGTGTGGGCTTCGAAGAGCTTACCAATGCCGCAAAGGCGGAATTGGACTTCATCGTACTGGATCTGGTCATGAGGTCGCAGGCTCGGTTCATACGCTTCTACAATGAGTCGGAGGCGATCTCGCTGCGGAAGCATATGCTTGAAGAACTTCCCGGCCTCGGCAAGAAGACGCTCATAGCGATACTGGACGAGCGCAAGAAGGGGGCGTTCAAGAACTTTGCCGATTTGGGCACCAGAGTCCCGCTGCTGAAGGGGCCTGAGAAGCTCATCGTCAAGCGCATAATACTGGAGCTGTCGGACACGACGCTGAAGCATTATATCTTCGTCAGATGAACCGCAATGAAACGTCAAGGCTCATCTCTGAGCATAACATAAGGCCCAAAAAGAGCAAGGGCCAGAATTTTCTTACCGATGATCGCGTGGCATCACGGCATGTCGGTTTTGCACACATAGCACAGAACGACCGTGTCCTGGAGGTCGGCCCGGGATTCGGAATACTCACGGAGAGGCTGCTTGATGCCTGCGATGATGTGACCGTGATAGAGATAGACGATAAACTTGCAGATTACATCAGCGGCAGGTTCGGCGACCGTGTGAAGCTGATAAGAGGGGATGCTCTGAATGTTGCTTTCCCTGAGTTCGACCGCTTCGTCAGCAACCTTCCGTACAGCATATCGACCCCCATGATATTCAAGCTGCTTGAGCACAGTTTCAAGAAGGCTGTGGTCATGGTACAGAAAGAGTTCGCGGAACGCATGGTCGCAAGCCGCGGAGAGGTCGACTATTCGCGGCTGACAGTGAACATGTACTACCGTGCTGAGTGCCGTATATTGGAGACCGTTCCTGCGTCGCGCTTCGACCCCCGGCCGAAGGTCGATTCCGCTTTGGTGGAGATCGTCCCCCGGCCGGCGCCGTTCAGTGTGAAGGAAGAGAGGATGTTCTTCAGAGTGGTCGATGCCGGTTTCCTGCATCGCCGCAAGAAGATAAGGTCCGCGCTGAGGACGGAGGGGATTATAGTGCCGAACGGTGCGCCGTTCCTTGACGACCGCATGGAGGTCCTCTCGCCCGAGGACATCGGCAGGCTCTCTGATGCCCTGTCCGACCTTTGAAAATACAACAGTTTTTTGAGTATCATGCCCTGAATACAGGTCATCGGCAGCGCCTTGGATGTCAAGCACATCCTTTGAAGATGCCAACGATCTTCGGCATCATATCCTGCATATAGGTCATCATCAGTGCATTAGACGCCGAGTCAGCCCTGAAAATATGGCAAATCAACGGCATCTTCGCTTCTGCATACATGCCCTCAGCAGCATCTCGGAGACCCTGTCCGACCTTTGAAAGTTCTTACAATTTTTTGAGTATCATGTCCTGCATACCGCTCATCAGCAGGCTCAGGGACACCTTAGATCATCTTTGAGATCTTCGGAGGGTTTTTTTGACATCGTGTTACTGTGTTCGAGAGATAGGCGGCTTCAAAGATGCTGTATTTTTATGTCTGGCTCATCGTAGTTTTGACTTCTGGGCGTGTTTTTTACGTAATATCAAAAATAAAGTTACTCATCATCTATTTTTAGTTTATCTATTTTGTAGTAAAGTTTAAATATATTTAAATATGATATATTATATATATTAATCCAATATATTAAAGTATTTCACAATATTTATATATTCAGCGTGTATCATTAGTAGCACATCTGCGTTAAGTGGATGCGGCGAACGTGATAAAATGGTGGCATCAAAACCTGTATCTGTCTTTGAGGCGTATGATAGATTCCTCAATGGCAAAAAGGCGAGAGAGGACACGTGGGACTACGTGACGGTCCCGAACAATGCCGCGTTGATCAAGAATAGGTACTACCTTGAATTCGGAAAGAAAATAATACCTGAAGATAAAGACATCATGAACCGCCTCTTTCAGGCAGGTGTCGATATGCTCGTAGAGACAGGTTTCTTTAATCCGGATCTCGGAAAGGTGATGTACGTAACGGAGGATGAGATCTTCGAAGGCATAAAAAAAGCCACCAAAAAACTAAGGTTGGGTCACGGCAAGGACGAAGTTGTCTGCGAGCGTCGCCACGGAAATCCCTCCCCGAAACCCATAATCCAGGGAGGGCCCACGGGGGCCCCTGTTTCTGAAGATATATTTGTGGCAATGATGCAGTCTTATGCACAAGAATCCACCGTCGACACGTTAGTGAGCGGCGTAATGTCGACGGTGGACGGCCACGCACCCACCGCAAATACCCCGTGGGAAATCAAGGCGACGCTTGCAGAGATAAGAGCAGTGAGAGAAGGCATGATCAGAGCCGAGCGCCCCGGGATGGCAATATAGGGGCCGCAAACCCCGCTGTCCGCAGCCGGACGTCTCGTCTCAAGCTTCCAATGCGGCTTGGAAAGAACGGACCTGCATGAGTGCTCACAACTTAACGAGATGAAGATGGATATGACGGGATTGAACATGCTCGCCGGTTGGGCGGTGAACGGCGATACGATAATGACAGAGCAGATGCCCATCTTCGGCGGATACTGCGGCGGGGTCGAGGAGACGGCGATATGCGATGTCGCAACAACGCTTGCATCGTTCGTCATGTTCAATTCGCACATACACCTTGACGGCCCCATCCACATCAGATGGGGGATAACAACGGCGCGCGAGACGCTGCAGATATCGTCCCATGTCGGGGCGGCGCTGGACCTCAACACCGACCTTCTGCTCTCCAACCAGTACTATCCTACTGCCGGCCCGTGTACGGAGATGTGCCTCTTGGAGACGGCAGCACAAGCGATAGCGGACACAGCATCCGGAAGGGAGCTCATATCGGGATCGGCGGCATCTAAAGGAGTTGCCCGCGATAAGTCCACTCCCATGGAAGCAAGGATAATGGGAGAGGCGGCGATAGCCACCGCCGGCATGAATGTCGCCGACGTCAACGAGATACTGGACCTCCTTATCGGCAGCTATGAGGCTGAATTCCACCATCCGCCGAAGGGCAAACGGTTCCAGGAATGCTATGACCTGAAGACGCTTACCCCGTCCGCCGAATATATCGGCGTGTATGAGAACAGCATACAGATCCTCAAAGAGATCGGCCTCAAAATGAAATACTGACCCTCTCACCGCAACAGGCCTCTGATCCATCATCCAAACGATTTTACATCCGTTCCAGGGACCGATACGGAATAACAAAAACGTTATATATTTTATACCCATAAATAAAAGCCGGTCGACATTGGGGGACGCTCTGGGAGCGGTAGGCCTCTACAGCCGCGCTAGCGGGGTTCGATTCCCCGGTCTCTCGCTTTATGTCCGGGGGGATATTCATGAAATTCACGGAATCGCAGATACAGCGTTTAAGAGAGTTCGGTGATGACAGTTACGATTCCGATTTTGATACCCCGGAAGAGCGGGAAAAGGCATTCTCTAAGATATTGGGAGGCCTCACGTCAAAGAACGACAGATCCGTTGCCGACATCATCACAGGCCCGAAGCGCCACCTGCTGCCGAGGTTCGAGGCCGAACTTGCAGATATATTGACGAAGAACGGGTTCATTGAGGTGAGAACGCCGCTGATCATCTCAAAGGCATCTCTGGAGAAGATGACGATAACGCGAGAATCCCAGCTGTACAGGCAGGTGTTCATGATAGATGACAAGAGATGCCTCCGCCCGATGCTCGCTCCGAACCTCTACTTCGTGATGAGAAAACTGAGGGACAAGACGCCAGGCCCTGTAAGGATATTCGAGATCGGCTCCTGCTTCAGGAAAGAATCAAAAAGCAATAATCACCTTGAGGAGTTCACGATGTTGAACCTGGTCGAACTGGGCCCTGACGGAGACCCTACGGATATTCTGAAGAAGCATATATCGGATATAATGAACGCGACCGGTCTTGATTACAGGATGACCGAGGAGTGCTCCGAGGTTTACAAGACAACGCTGGATGTGGAGGTCGACGGGGTAGAGGTGGCATCAGGGGCCGTCGGCCCGCATGTGCTTGACCGTGCACATGACATCCATGAGCCGTGGTGCGGGGCGGGGTTCGGCCTGGAACGCCTGCTCATGGAAATGACGGGGAAGACCAACGTGAAAAAGGTTGGCAGGAGCCTTGTCTATCTGAACGGTGCAAAAATAGACTGAAGTGATAGAATGTATGAGGCGATATTGGAAAAGGCATCGGAAGGCCGCGGGATCGGTAGGGAAGAGATAGAGAAGCTTCTCTCCATTGACGATCCGGATACGCTGAGCAGCCTTTTTGAGACTGCGCACAGCATAAAAAGAAAGAGCTTCGGAGACCGGGTGTTCACATACGGCTTCGTTTACTTCTCAACGTATTGCAGGAACAACTGCTCATTCTGTTATTACCGGAAGAGCAACGGCATAGAAAGGTACCGGAAATCGGCTGATGAGATCGTTATGCTTTCAGGGGACCTTCAGGATAACGGCGTGAACCTCGTCGACCTGACGATGGGAGAGGATAATGTCATGCACAACGACAACTGCAGGGAACTTGTGGACATAATCGGCAAAGTGAACTCGGCCGTCTCAATACCGATAATGCTGTCCCCCGGGGCGGCAAAGGAATCTGTGTTCCCGCTGTTCAGGGATTCCGGCGCGGACTGGTTCGCCTGCTATCAGGAAACGCATAACCGCGATCTTTTCTCAAAGAGACGGATAGGACAGGATTACGACCACCGTTACAGCCAGAGGGACTGGGCGAGGAAGTACGGCATGCTGGCTGAGGACGGGATCATGGTGGGTATCGGCGAAACGACAGGAGATGTTGCAGACTCCATCGTTAAGATGGGTTCCCAGGGGTGTGAGCAGATACGTGTCATGACGTTCGTTCCGCAGGAAGGGACGCCGATGTCAGCGTCCCTGCGGAAAAACAGAGAGGATGAGTTAAAGGTCATAGCGGTGATGAGACTTGCGCACCCCGACAGGCTTATACCTGCAAGCCTCGATGTGGAAGGCATCGAGGGCCTGGTGCCGAGGATAAGGGCCGGGGCGAACATAGTTACGTCGATAGTCCCGCCGCACATGGAACTGGCGGGCGTTGCGAACAAGGATCTGGACATAGAGAACGGGATGAGGTCGATAGACCATGTGATCGATGTCCTGGAGACGGAAGGATGCGTTGTCGGATCGAACAGCGATTACAGCAGCCTTCTGAGACGGATGAGGGCGATCTGATGAAGCTTGGGATATTGGGCGGCGCGTTGCAGGGAACGGAGGCGGTATACCTCGCGAAGAAGGCAGGATATGAGACATTTGTCATCGACAGAAGGAAGAACGCGCCCGCGCTGTCGTTGGCGGACGGACATGCCGTTCTTGACCCTATGGAACAGGAAAGAGAGGCGATGCGCATATTCAGCGACTGTGATGCCGTCATGCCTGCGTGTGAAAATCTTGATGTCCTCTTGAAACTGAACGATATGCTAAAAGGTTCGGACATACAGCTCCTTTTTGATATGAGCTCGTACCTGGTATCGTCATCGAAGACCGCTTCCAACAGGATGATGGAACACATCGGGGTCCCCATACCTAAGAATTGGCCGGAATGCGGGTACCCGGCGATAGTTAAGCCGTCAGGGCAGAGCGGCAGCGTGGGTGTGACCCTCGCCTATAGCGAAAAAGATGTCAGGGACGGAATTGAGAAGATCATCGGGATGGGTGACGAGCCGGTGATGCAGGAGTTCGTCTCCGGCAAGAGCGTGAGCATCGAGATAATCGGGAACGGGAAGGAATTCAAGCCGTTCGTCACCACTGAGATAATATTGGATAAAAAATATGATTGCAAGAGGGTCCTATGTGCCCCGGGCATCCTGAACAAAGAAAAAGATGAAGAATTCAAGGCGATCTCCGAGAAGATGGCTGAACATATGGAACTGAAGGCATTGATGGACGTTGAGGCCATCGACACCGTCAGAGGCCTCAGGGTGCTGGAGATCGATGCCCGCATACCAAGTCAGACGCCGGCGGCAGTACTGGCGGCGACAGGGATAAACCTGCTTGAGGAGACGGTCTCGTTCACCGGCAGGAAAGCAACGAACGGTGCGGCATCGTATGAACATTTTGTTATTACCGGCGGAGAACTGATAACCTGCGGTGAAAAGGAATTCGCGCGTGTCAGTCAACCCAGATTCGTCCGCGGGTTGTTCGGTTCGGATGAGATGATCACCGATTATGAACCCGGTGCGGGCACATGGAGATGCACCATGATCAACGGCGCATCATCCGAAAAGGAATTGGAAAAGAAACGTGCCAGATGCATAGCGTCAATAATGAGCGAGTGTAAATTGAAGAAGTTCGTAGATGAATCTCCGGAGATGATCTGATGACGAGACTGACCGCAGACCTCATCAAGGATGTACCCTCGCACGTGCCCCGTCTTGATGATGAGCTCAATGATAAGATAGGGATGGACATGCGGACCTTTGCGTGCTATGCGATGGACGTGGATATCAAAGACCTCGATTTTGACAGATATACGGTCGCCATCGTTCCCGTCACATCCGGCGGAGGAGTGATAGGAGGATTCTCAGCATCCGTGGCCGCTGCGGTAGGGGCGATGGGGATGCGCTCATTCGTTACCGGTGCGTGCGATGTCACCGGCGTCGCGGAGGCGTTCTCGTCCGGCGCGGACATAATATTCATGGCGGATGACGAACGGTTCATCGCCCTGAACACAAGGACCCGGTCCTTCTCGGACAACATATGGTCGACCGCAAAGGGATATGTGACAGCATTGAAACTTGCGGAAGGAGGGCTTGAAGGGAAGACCGTCCTGGTGATAGGTGCCGGAAGGGTCGGGACGGAAGCGGTGAAGATCCTCAGGGAAGAGGGTGCCTCCGTGGAGGTGACCGACATACTTCACAAAAGGTCGGTGACACTTGAAAACAGATTCGACAACGTCAAAGCGAAAAAGGACGTTAAACAGGCTATAAAGGATAACAGACTGATACTGAACGCTTCCCCGGGACTGATATCCGGCGATCTGATACAAAATGGCGCCGTCATATCGTCGCCCGGCGTACCGTATGCGTTCGATGCGGAGGGCGAAAGGAAGGCGAAAGTGATAATCCATGACGTCCTCAGCCTCGGTGTTGCGGTTATGGCGGTATCGAGTGTTTGTTTATCATTGTTCAATATTCCCGCAGCGGGCGTCGTTGCGGAAAAGCTGGTGATATCGTGACATATGGAATAGCATTGGATATAGGTACGAGCGGCTTAAGATGCCAGGCGATTGATCTAGATACAAGGGAGACCGTCTCCACGGCAATGACGTCACGCCATCCCGTCCCCGGGATGAACGTGATAGATCATGTGAATTTCGCCATGGATGCGGGCAGGGATGTGGCGAACGCCCTTATGATCAGAGCGATAAACAACCTGTTCAAACTTCTGAACATAGATCTCTCTAAGGTAAGCAGGATCGCGGTGTGCGGAAATCCCTTCCAGTTATCAATATTTCAGAACATTGAGATAAGGGACCTTGCGTTCGCCGGAAAATCGATGATACAGAGGCTCGGGATCGTGCCGCCGGACAGGAACGGGGCCATTGTAAAAGCATCTGATATGGGTATAATCGGCATCAACGCAGATGTTCTGATCCCTCCTGCGGTCACACACGAGATAGGTGCGGATGCCATGGCGATGCTCACGGAGACCGGCGTCCTGGAAAAAGAAGGGACGAAGATCGTCGTCGACTACGGAACGAATGCGGAAATGGCCCTGATCCATGACGGCAAGATATTGACCGGTTCGGCGGCGGCGGGCCCGGCGATGGAGGGCCAGCAGATAAAGGACGGCATGCTGGCCGCGCCCGGTGCGATATCCAATATCGAACTGACGGACAAAGGGTGGAAGTGCTATGTTCTGGACGAGGCGCTGCTTCCGAAGGAGGGGGATACCGTGGACCCGGTCTCCGGTAATGTTGTCGTAAAGGGCGAGATGCACGGCAAGGCGATAGGCATAACGGGGACGGGAGTGGTCGCGGCGATAGCGTGCGGTTTCGACTCCGGGCTCGTCACAGGTTCAAAGGTCAATACTCCGAGCGGGTCGCTGCACCTGCAGGACGGCATAGTCATCGATTCCAAGGATATCGACGAGGCCGGAAAAGCAATAGGTGCCCTGCGTGCCGGCTATCTCACACTGATGATGGAGGCAGGTATATGGTGCGAGGATGTGAAATATGCGTACATGTCCGGTGCGTCCGGTCTGTATGTGGACGCCAAAAAGGCACAGAAGATCGGGATGGTCGCACCGTGCGCAGCAGAAATGATACAGTATGGTAACACGTCCATCATGCTTGCCAGAAGGTTGGTGATGGGCGAAAGGACCATGGACGAACTCAGGGAGATGACAAAGCAGCTCAGGGCCCAGCACTGCATGTTCGCCTCGTCCCAGGCGTTCAAGGACATCTATTCCGTTGAGATCTCACTGTGGTCTTACGGGATGCCGTGGTCCGCATACAATGACATGATGGATGTCTACGGGCTGCAGCATGTGCCCGATTCCGTCGCTGATTCAAGATCTGAGCGCAAATCCGCGACGGACCTTCCGGAACTCAGGGGGAAGAAGGTGGAGATCCTCAGGGATGCGGGCGTCATGCTCACAGGTAAAGTGGAAGGATGCATATCATGCGGCAAGTGCGTCAAGGAATGCCCCGAATCGGCCATACAGGTTGACAACGCCGTGATAACCGTGAACTCGGAGAGGTGTATGGGAACTGCGTGCAGACGTTGCGAGATGGATTGTCCCAAGAAGGTCCTGCAGATCAAAGATCTTAAGATCAAGGCTGTGTGAACAGCCCGACCCCTTTTATTTCATATCCTCTTTTTGAACTATTGATCAAAAATTAATGTAAAGGCCGCAGAGCGGCCTGGCCCCTTTTATTTCATATGTCTTCGGGCCGGCGAGAGAGTCCTCTATACCACGAAATAAAAAGGTAAAGGATGTGGCCTGTGGCCACAGTGTTTCTTCTTTTTAAGCGGGTGCGTCGTTCTTTATGAAGTCGGCATCATCACTGAACATCTTATCGTCCTGGAAGCTTCCGCGGGTAGCCCTTATCAGGAGACCCACAAGCATACCGAGCACAAGTGTTATGATGAATACGCCTACTGCCGCAAGGAGGTTCGTGAATGCTTCCTCGATCGTTGCGTTATACGCAAGAGCGATCACACCGACGAATGCACCTAACCATCCGGCCACTCCGTGCAGGTTGTGCACTCCCATCACATCCAGTGCACCGATCTTCTTGCAGAAGACCGGGTGCAGGTAGATGAACGACAGAGCGGATATCGCACCAGCAATTATACCGACCACTATGGCTGCCCAGGGGCCGACCATTATGAGAGGAGTACCGATAGCTACCGGACCAGCAAGCATCGCGTACGTATAGATCAACGGGTTGACCTTCTTCTGTATCGCGGTGCACACGATCCATGCGCTTACTATTGAACCTATGCCTGCCATGTAGCAGCACATCATTCCCCAGAACACCTGTTCTGCCGGAAGCAGCGCTGTCACGAATGACGGCCAGAGGACCCACAGTAACATCGATGCGAGCCATACGAACGACACGCTGTGCGTTGTTGTGTACATCGGCTCATCGAACGCCCTCTTCTCCCTGATGGCTATTGCGACACCCACACCGAAGTATGCTGCGAACATGTGCACGAGCATTGAACCTCCGGCGTCAGACGCTCCGTATCCGAACAGGGAAGCGAGGAGTGCGTCGGTGGAGACATTGCTGCCCGCGAAGCCGAACATGAACCACTCGATGATCACGAATGCCGGCGCGAACAGTATACCTACAACGAAGTACTGCCACATCTTGATGTTCCCGAGGAAGCACCCTATCGCGATGACCACAGTTATGGCGCATATGACCGCCATGAGCATCAGGTCCTGGTTCCACGTGTCGCCTATCACGAAGTCGTGTATCGCCAGGTACACAATGAAGCTACCTGCTGCGGACAGGAGAACTGCCAGAGCTACACCCCACTCATATTTCTTAATGAACAACATCAAGAAGGCCACAAGCATCAGCATGAACCATATCATGACGTTTTTAACGAACTTCATATTCTCGAAGGATACATCGCTTGCGGAAGTGCCCCCGGTCGAAAAGTCGAACGCCAGCGCTCCGCCGGACGTAAGGACTAATGCGAAGACCCCGAGTATTGCGAGGATGGCCAAAGAGAATATAGCCTTTATTTTCATCTGCATTTTCTCACCTTTTAAGGAAATAATAAAGGGTTTGGTAAAGGGTTTATGGAATGGCGAACCTTAGTTCTTTATTTCGAGACCGAAGCCCGCGAGCGCCTTGACCGCTCCTTCGTAGACCTTGAGGTACTCTGCTGTCGGTTTGACGGTGAGCACATCGTAGCACTGGCGGAAGTCCTTTCCTGCGGGAGCCTTGGCGTAGTTCTTCTCGTAGCTCGAGACGAGCTTCTCGAGGATCTTGTTGACATCCGCTATCTTCATACCGGCTGTCGCCTTTGCTGCCTCTCCCATGATCCTTGCTTCCATACCGGTCGTCTTGTCCTGGGCAACACCCTTCGCTGCTGCGGAACCGGAGAGGAGCTCTCTTCCGGATGCTGTGTCAGCGATGGCCTGTGCCGCGGTCTCCAAGAGACACATCTCTGTGCAGGGTCCTGCGATCGGGTAGTACTGGTTCGCGAGGAGCAGGTCCGTGTTGGCGTCGATTGCTGCTGCAACGTGCGCCGCTATCTGGATCGTCTCTCTCGAGGTGGTGATACCCCATCTGATGTGGATCGGACCGTCGAGGTGGTAGTTGCCGTGGAAGAGAGCGAATGAAGCGAGTGTTGATGCAACATCGCAGATCGCGGTTTCCTCGACCATTCCGCAGTATCCACCGAAGATCGGCATCTGCTCGATCATGATGGTGTTACCGTTCTCGACCCAGCCGGACAGCATGTTCAGTGCGGCCATGTCCACTTTCAGTTCGTTCAGCTGTGAGCACTCGTGTGAGTCGCACGGCCTCATGCCGCAGAACCTCATGTCTGATGCGAGACGTCCCGCTGCGGACAGCGGGGTCTCAGGTCCCTATATGGCGATGTACGGTCTGCCGGCCCTGACGGTTGCTTCCCTTACTCCCCTGATCTCGGCCATAAGAGCGCGAATTTCGTACGGGGTGTTGGTTATCGCCGGGTGGCCCTCGATCGTGGCCATGACACCGTTGACGATCGTGTCGACGACCGACTCCTGTGCGTATGACTGCATGACCTGAACGAAAACGTCCTCCGAAACCGGGGCTCCTGTCGGTCCGCCCTGGATGATCGGCTTTACCGGGCTGTTGCCGCGGCGGGGGTAGAAGCGTGCGCAGTCCCTGCCCTCTCCGAGGATGATCTGCTTCGGGGTCTTCTTTATACCCTCCCATACATCTGTCTCGCTGATCTTGAGGACCCTCTTGAGGTCAGAGTTGTAGAAACCCGTGCTGACGAGCATCTCAAGGCCTGCGGCGAACAGGTTGTTCATTGTTGATTTGTCCTCGGGGACCATGTTCTTGCCGAAGTTGAGCTTGTACTTGTCTTTCAGTTTTGTCGCGTTCGTCGGGATTATGTCGTAGTCCCACTCATCTTCTGTGAGTTTCTTCCCTGCGAGGAAACCGTCGTATACATCGCATATGGTAAGCGGTCTTGCTGTTGCCATTCTTTTCACCCCTTCTTCATGAGCTTGTTAACAAGCTCGACGATCTCTGCACCGTTCTCGGAGTAGCCGTCCGCCTTTATCTCGTCGCACCATTTCTGGGTGACCGGGGCGCCGCCGACTATGACCTTGAATGAGGCTTTCGCTTCCTTGACTGCCTTCACCATCTGACCCTGGACCTGCATGGTCGTGGTCATGAGTGCTGATCCGCCGAGGATGTTCGCGTTGTTCGCTGCGCCGCTCTCCATGAATGCCTCGGGAGATACGTCCGGGCCCAGGTCGAAAACCCTGTAGCCGGCACCGCGCATCATTGCGCAGCACACGTTCTTTCCGATCTCGTGGATGTCACCCTGAACGGTACCCATTATGACGGTACCCTTCATCACGTTGGGGTCTGCCTGCATAAGGGGTGCGAGCAGTTTGAGCGCGAGCTCCATCGTCTTCGAGGCTGCAACCACCTGCGGGAGGTATATCTCAGCTTTGTCGAATCTGTCGCCTATCGTCTCCATTCCTTTTCCAAGACCGTCCTGAACAATTATCTTCGGAGAGATCTTGGCCTCTATCGCCGCTTTGGTGGCACTCTCAGCGAGCTTCAAGTTCCACGTCTCAACGGACGTTTTGAGGTCCTGTAATATCTTCTTGTCGTCTGCCATTTTATTCACCACGTTGCACATCCTTACCCGAGAACCGTTTTACCGGGTCCGAGGCGCGGATGTAGGCTATAAGGCCGGTCCCTATCTACACTGTGATAAGAAGGCGTCTCCAAACTTGCGCAGTTGAGGAAACACGCCTTTCTTTTTTCAGACGCATCCGTCATCATCAGCGTTTCATCGGGGCGTTATGGTATAGATCCATGACCCAACCTTGCCGGAGAAACGAACCGTACGAATGTATATAAAATTATCTTAGAGTCCGGCTCGCTTCGCCGAACTATTATATTAATGTTTCTGATACTTACTAAACACGTTAATACTGGTATAAAAAAGTTCCTTTTTTTAAGCCCGCTGTGACCAGCTCCGCGGACGCATTTCCGCGCCTAGGGCCGCCTCGCATAACAAACACGGCGGAGTGATGCGAATGCATCTATGCGTAACGGGCATTCCTATCCTAACTTATATAAGTGAGGGTATCATGTGTATAGCTATATTGAATAGATATATCGTCCGTCCGATTGTTGTGAAAAATGTCGGCGGATGAGGCAGTAACCTTCACATGATTTTGGTTGCACTCCGGAGAACGGCGGGGCGCGTGCCTCTGTATTTTAAAAGTAAAGTCTTAGAGATATCCTGTGTTGATGACGGCAACACGCCGCGCCCCTCTGCAACAGCCGGGGTGCGGAAAGATATAACTGATTGATGCTTATCCGTAAGCATGCAGATAGGGATCGTCGGCAAACCGAATGTCGGTAAATCAACGTTCTTCTCGGCCGCCACCATGGCGCCCGCCGAGATAGCCAATTATCCGTTCACAACGATCCATGCGAACAAAGGTGTCGCATACGTCAGGACGCCCTGTCCGTGCAAGGTGTTGGGAGTTGTGTGCAATCCTAATAACTCCGCCTGCAGGGACGGCATCAGGTCCGTGCCCATAGAGCTGCTGGATGTCGCCGGCCTCGTTCCGGACGCATGGCAGGGTAAAGGGCTCGGCAACCAGTTCCTGGATGACCTCAGGCAGGCTGATGCGCTGATAAACGTCATAGACGTCAGCGGCTCCACCGACCTTGAGGGCAATGTAGGGAACCCCGGGGACCACGACCCCAGGGGAGATATAGAGTTCCTAAGAAAGGAGATCGACATGTGGATCCGCGAGATACTGAAGAACGGGTTCAGCAAGATAGCGAGACAGGCCAAGATGCAGGGCGATAAGATCGAGACGGCTGTGCACGGCAGGCTGATCGGTCTGAACATAAGCGAGGCACAGATAAAACAGGCGCTGCGCGACGTGCCGCATCCGGAAGATCTGACGAAATGGGATGACGACATCCTGCTGGCGATATCGGTGAGGTTGCGTGAGCTCAGCAAACCGATGATAATCGCGATGAACAAGGCAGATATCGCACCCAAAGGGAACGTAGAGAAGGTCAGAGGGGTCAGCGGCAAGGCAGTGGTGACCATGGCCGAGACGGAGCTTGCGCTGAAGAAGGCGGATGCCGCCGGCCTCATAAGATACGCTCCGGGAAGCGACACATTCGCGATAAAAGAGCCAGACAGACTGAACGATAACCAAAGACGGGCGCTTGACCTAATCTCTAATAACTTGAAGACGCACGGAGGGACGGGCGTCCAGAGGTGCCTTGAGATGGCCGCGTTCGAGACACTCGACCTGATAACCGTGTACCCGGTGGAAGATGAGGGGAAGTACACGGACCACTTCGGCCGTGTGCTCCCTGATGCTTTCCTTGTGCCGAGAGGATCGACGGCCAAGGACCTTGCGTACCGCGTCCATACCGATCTTGGGGACAAGTTCATCAGAGCCGTGAACGCAAAGACCAAACGCACCGTCGGCCACGATTATGTGCTGCTCGACGGCGATGTGATAAAGATAATCTCCGGAAAGTAATAAGATGGGCAATTGGGACGTAAGACTGATAAGTGCATCATACAGGCCGGACGGCGACGGCGTCATCGTTGAATTGTTCGGCAAGACCCGTGACAAGAGGTCTGTGGTCATGCTCGACAAAAGGACCCGGCCGTATTTCTTCATCGTTGAGCCGCGGGAGAGCGTACGCGCCGAATTGAGCAAGGACGCCAACGTCCTGTCCGTCGATGAGAGTCGCCTGTTCCATAAGGGGACGGAACGGAATGTCATCAAGGTCACCATAAAATATCCGTGGGATGTGCCATCGTACCGCAACAGGTGGAAAAGAGACTATACCATACTTGCCGCCGACATCCCGTTCCATCACAGGTACCTTTACGACAACGACATGGGGGCATGCATATCTGTATCTGGCGAAGAGATAGAGAACACATACGCGACGGACCTCGCCGTTGAGCTATCATCGTTCGAGAACATCGAGCCGTTCGACCCTGGCCTCAGGATACTGTCGTTCGATATAGAGAACAGCATCTCCGACGGAACGATATATACCGTATGCGCGGTCATCGGCGAGGACGGCGCCATAAGGGAATGTGAGCCCATACGAGGTAATGAGAAGGATATCATCGAAAGGTTCTCCGAACTCATCCTGAAAGAGGACCCGGACGTGATAAGCGGATACAATATCGACAACTATGACATCAAAGTGATGACCGAAAGGGCCGAGAAGAACAAGATCCGCGAGATCAGATGGGGGAGGGACCGTGGGAATCCTAAGGTTGTGAGCGAGAAGTTCTGGAGGCTGAAGGGGAGATTGGTCATAGATGCGTGGTGGGCGGTGAGGAGAGAACTGCGTCCAAAACAGGAGACGCTGAACGCCGTCTCCATGCAACTGCTCGGCGAACAGAAGATGGATGTAGACCCGAAGAAGATGGACCTGGAGTGGAAGAACGATCCTGACAAGGTGATCAGATACTGCATGAAAGATGCGGAGCTGTCGCTCAGGATACTGAACAAGTTGGGAACGGTCAGGAAAGGTATGGACCTCGCCGCTGTTTCAAAACTTCCGCTGGAGGATGTCCTCACGTCCGGTTCATCGCAGCTCATCGATTCCATCCTGATCCGGAAAGCGGACCGTCTGAAGGTCGGCGTGCCGTTGACAGGGGACTTCTCCAGGACAGATCATATTGAGGGAGGATATGTGCACACAATGGCCCCCGGATTATATCACTGGGTCTGTGTACTCGATTTTAAATCCATGTACCCATCGCTGATCATCTCGAAGAACATCTGCTTCACGACCCTGTCCGACAGCGGGGATATACTGAGCCCCAACGGCGCAAAGTACCTGAGCAAGGAGAAGAAGGTAGGGATACTTCCGGGCATCCTCGACGGCCTGATGAAAGAAAGGGACAGCATCAAAAAGAGGATGAAGACCGCATCCGGAGCGGAGCATCAGTATCTGGACGGCCTTCAGAATGCCGTGAAGGTCCTCATGAACTCGTTCTACGGCGTCTTCGCATCCTCCTTCTACAGATTCACTGACAAGAACATAGGCGGCTCCATAACCGCATTCGCAAGGGGCACCGTGACCGGAATAATAAAAGAACTGGAAGCGGAAGGGATCCGGGTCATATATTCAGACACGGACTCCATATTCGTGGGGTCTCCGCATGATGACCTTCATGAAACGCGCAACTTCGGAACGTCCCTGGCAAAGCGCTATTCCGCCGAGGGAAGGCAGCTGGAGTTCGAGAAGATCATGGAGCCGCTGTTCTCCCACGGTAAAAAGAAAAGGTATGTCGGAAAGGTCGTGTGGCCGGGAGAGGAGCTCCTGATACGGGGGTATGAGGTCAGGCGCTCCGATTCGTTCGACCTTCAGAGCCGTGTGCTTACCGAACTCTTTGAGAAGATATTGGACGAGAAGAATGAGGAGGCGGTCGCACTTGTCAAAAAGGCGGTCCAGGACACCATGGCCGGTAAGGTCGACGTCTCGGACCTTGTGATCTCCAGGACGTGCAAGGACTTCAGCAGCTATGATTCCCCGGACCGCATGGCCAACGTCCAGGCGGCCAAGAAGATGAAGGCGATGGGTTACGAGTTCATACCTGGCATGAAGGTATCGTGGATAGTGACAGATTCCTCGGTCACGCCTCAGACGGTGGAACCATACATCAGCGGCGCAGAGTTCAAAGGGCGGCCGGACAACCGATATTACGCAGAACGGCTGGCAAACATGGCATCGAGGGTCACCGAGGTGTTCGGGTGGGACGAGAAGGACCTTATGCTCGGAAGCCAGCAGGCGACACTGTTCGACACCACTTTCCAAACGTCCCCCATGCCGTCCGGCAGGGAGGAGAGGAAGGCCGACCCCAGGCCGACCGGGAAGAGAACATCGCTCAAAGACTTTTTTTGAACAGTGACTGACCGCTGTCCGTGAACTCGTCTATCCTGTATTCATCCATCATTGACTCTATGCATCCGGCACGCTTCCTGTCCAGTTCATCGGTGTCTCTGGCTGCATTGATCATGGCGCACAGCAACGGGCCGTTGTCGAATGTTCTGCCGATTATCATCTCATCGGCACCGAACATCCCTCTCTCCAGATGCGGATAACGTATCCTGCGGAATTCTGTCTCACCGCAGGCAGTCATCTTCCCGTCCGCGATCATGAAATGTTCGTACGATGATGCGCCGGCGCCTGCGTTCCCGTTGTTCTTATCGCACCTCGGATCGATCATCTTGCTCAGCATGTTGATCCCTGTTGCGGCCAGGACGGCCGTCGGCGTCTCGGTGGGGAGGCATGCGTTCAGCTCCACCACCTTCAGCTCATTCTCCGTGCCGACGGCCTTGACCTCCATCAACGCTTTCAGGTCTATGCTCTCGGCCAGTTTGCAGACCGCGTCCCTGAACTCCTTATCCATCCCGCCGGCCAGGATGTCCGGTGAGCACACCACTCCCTTGCGATCGCACCGCTCGTTAAGGAAGAACTCCGTTGTCACGAAAGGCATGAACTCCTCTCCGTTCCCTATCACTTCCATTGAGACGTTCTTCCCTAATGTGAACTCTTCGACTATCGGTTCGTCGCCAGCCCCGATTATCTTCCTTATCGCATTGGTGACCTCTCTCTCGTCATGTGCTACCGTGAGACCTGCGGCGGGACGGCGGGACGCTGGTTTCACCATCTTCGGATACCCGCATTCCTGCCACCTTTTCGGCGTCTTTATCCCTATGTTCCCCATTAGATTGTTCGTTGCGGATCGCGACGATGTTATTGTATAAGAGTCAAAGTCGAAAAGGAACGGTACATCCAGGCGCAGGAGTGCCTCATACAGCCTGTACAGCGTGTTCATGTCCCTGCACGCCGGCAGCACCGCATCGCAGTCGCCGAGCAGTCTTGCCGCATCGTCCCTGTGTCCCGTCGGGTCCATGACCACGTATTCGTCCGCGAGTGAGAACGCGGGAGCGTCCCTCGCCCTGTCGATGACCAGCGTCTCGTATCCAGCTTTTCTTGCCAGATATGCTGCCTCCATGCCCTGCATCGCACCGCCTATGATCCCTATCTTCATCCCGAGCACCTCTGTTATCTGTTTTTGGCACCGGGCTGCTGCAGTTGCCTTGCAGGCATACCGCTCACGAGCGCCGATACCGATTTGGCGGGGCTTGTAGTATACAATATATATCTATTTCTATGAGTTGGATGCCTCTTTGTTTTTTAAATATATAATCATTGTTAAGATGCATCCATGCTCCTATTTTTATTAAAGTTTATATACAGGTCAGTTGTATGCGGTCGCTACGTAACATATCGTTACAACGGAGATGTGCCCTGTGGGGTGAATCCGGAAAGGTGATCTAAATGGCAGATAAGAAAGAAGAGGGCGCCGCCGGTGTGAGCGGCAAGAGCATGTACAGATACATCGCCGAAGCCTGGAAGAATCCTGACAAGAGTTATTTGAAAGACCTCAACAAACAGAGACGGTACGAGTGGAGAAGGGAAGAGAACTTCTGCCGCGTCGAAAGGCCCACGCGCCTTGACAGGGCAAGGAACCTCGGTTACAAAGCGAAGCAGGGCTACGTCATCGTAAGAGGAAGGGTAAGGAAGGGTACCTTCAACAAAAGGACCATCAAGGGCGGAAGGAGGGCCAAAAGGAAGGGTATTGTCAAGATAACAGTCGGCAAGAGCCTCCAGAGGCTCGCAGAAGAGAGGACGCAGAAGAGATACCCCAACCTGGAAGTTCTGAATTCATACTGGGTAGGCATGGACGGGCAGTACGAGTGGTACGAAGTGATACTCGTGGACCCGCATCACTCTGTGATAAAAGCGGACCCGAAGATCAACTGGATCTGCGACCCGGCCCAGAGCGGCAGGGTTTACAGAGGGAAGACCTCCGCCGGACAGAGAGGAAGGGGGCTGCACAAGAAAGGCAAGGGCGTAGAGAAGTGCAGACCGTCCATAAAGGCCAAAGGCAGAAAAGGAAAGTGATCTTTCCGTCAAACCTTTTCCATAATAACCTTTTATTACTAATTTAATATATTTTATATACTTTAAAATTATATAACTCTGTACGACCATTCGGCATCGGGGGAATATAATTGGGTAAAAGTACTTTTATCATAACGAAGACGGACAACGGGAGGTTCCTTTTCCGGTTGGAAGCGGCGAATAAGATGATGATCTGCAGATCTCAGGTATACGAGTCACTGGCTGCCTGTAAAGCGGGTATCGAAAGTATAAAAAAGAACTGCGGCACCACCACGACAGAGGATCAGACACTGCAGAAATGGGAAACCCAGAAGAACCCGAAATGGGAAGTGTACCTGGACAAGGCCGGAGAGTACAGATTCCGCCTGAAGGCGTCGAACGGTCAGAACATCCTCGGTTCCGATCATGGGTATAAATCGAAGTCGGGATGCATGGGCGGGATCAAGAGTATTGCGAACAATTCGCCGGATGCTGATGTCGTAGAAGAAAAATAAAGAGGCGCCGGCGCCTCTCTGTTTATACTTTTTTCATTCATGTCTCTGAACGAATGTCGTTCATGATGTCCATCATCTTTATCATCGGGGGCCGTCATCGTGACGTTCGCGGCTGTTGATGATAACGTTTAAGCTTAGTATGCCTATAATAAACACGACAGCAGCAGGAGATACCGGATACGCTGTCTGAGGAGATAAAATATGGATAGCCAACGGATGAACAGGTTATTTCTTCTGGCCGGCATAGCGGGCATTGCCTTGCTGGCCACCTCGTGCATAATGGGTGTCATCGTCTTTGCGGTGGGTGCGGTGCTGGTGATCGTGACAGTGATATACGGCATCCTTGAGCTCATAAGGGACGGCAGTAAGCCGCTCCTCATGCTGGGCGGCGTCGGTGCCATGACGCTGCTGGTGCTGACGTCCATGTCGGTGATAACAATAGAGGCCGGACAGGTCGGTGTGGTAACGAACGCCGCCGACGGCGATCTTAAAGGGACCATGTTAGAGAACGGATGGCACTTCAATCCTTCGTTCATCCTGTCGACGGTGGAGACGATAAGGTGCAACACGCAGGTCACCGAGTATGTCGGACAGGACAAGATCGACGACCTGTCCGGATCTGTCATGGTGATGTCGAAGGACCAGATGTACATATTCATCGACATGTCCGTATCATACTCCATAAGCCCGGGCGATGCCAAGAATGTGAGATTCACTTACGGAAGCGACTGGAAGACCGTGGTTGTGCATCAGGTCGTCAGGTCTGTTCCGCGCAGCATCTGTGCGGATTATGATGCTCTTGACATAGTCGGAACGAAGAGGGCCCAGATCGAAACGGCGATCCTGCAGAAGATCACGGATGACATTCAGACCAAGGGCGGATTGCATACCGGTGTGAACGTAGTTGATGTGAAGATAAGGGAGATGCGCATACCTCAGGGGTTGCAGGCCGCCGTTGAACAGAAACTCATAGCCAACCAACTGCTCGAGAAAGCACAGATAGACCTTGAGAGGATAAAGGTCGAGGCGGATGCGGAAGCACAGAGGAAGATCATTGAGGCGGAAGCGGATGCGGAGGTCGTGATGATTAGGGCCCAGGCGACCGCCGACGCGATAAACATGGTGCTGCAGGAGTTCGTGGACAGCGGAGGGGATGTGGACATGACCGCATACCTATCATATCTGTACATTCAGGCGCTGACCGACCCCAACAGCAATATAAAGTACGTGATCGTGCCCAATGACGGCACCGGCGTGTTCGTAACGCTCACATAAACCCATCGAGGGGGCCTGCGCCCCCTGTCTTTTTTTGTGTCATGAACATAGACCGTCAGTGCTGCGGTCAGCTGTGCTGCCGCCTGTTCATACCTCTGATCGGATGGTCCTGAGCATCTCTGATACTTCGTCATCGCTCATCCCTATTGTCGGGAAATATACAGGCACACTGTAACTTGAGACATCGATGTCCTTCAGCTCATCAAGCGACGTTCCCAGAACGTTCCCGAGTATATCCTTCTGATAACGGTCCCTGTTACCATCCGTGACCACCTTTAGTGACGGGTCGAACGCATGAAGGACGCTTACATCATAACTTCCGTGAACAATGACCCTGCACCCTCTCTTCATCATCAGCCATGCTGACAACAGGCCACGGTCGTCGTTAACCTCTGCTATCACCCTCCCCTGACTTCCCAGCGGGAGACCGGCATGCGCCCTTAGATATGAATCGAAGATGTATGCCTTGTTGTTCCTTACTTCGATATAGAACGTCACGTCCGGGTCCGTCAAATTCACCTTTATCCCTTCGTTCGCCAGGAATATGGCCGAACCTGCCTCCTTCCCGAGCTCCATGCTCGTGTACGCATGCTCACCCTCCCTCCTTGCGCGCACCGCAAAGCTCTGGCCGCTTTTTATTCTGCTCTGTGAATATTTTGCAACGGTCCCGCATATCTCGCTCATATCGGAGCCACATGTCTCTGTGACCGATAACGACGACACACCGAAAACCCTCTTTATCGCGCGGACCGCCGGATCGATGTCGCCGGTGCTAACATACAGTCTTGAATCATCGGATATCACCAATGCCTCCACCGTATCGCGGATCAGCATTGACATTATGTTCTCTCTCAGCTGCATCTCGAATCTTTTCCTGACCGGCCTGCTTTTCAGCCCGATCTCGGAATAGCGCACAAGGATCGTTGCCACATCAAAGAGTAAAAGGAACGCGGTAATAACTCTTTTGAACGATACCGTTATTACGCAAGGCGGTAATGCGATCGCATGGATCCCCTCATGATCGCCGGGCTGATCGTCCTTTCCTTCATCGCGGGACTGATAGGCTCGCTCTTCGGGCTCGGCGGCGGGATAATAATAGTGCCGGTCCTGACGATACTGTACGACATGGACGCGAAGGCCGCCATGGCCGTCAGCCTTGTGGCGATCGTCGCGATATCAACGACCAGCGCATCATCGCTGGTCCGTGACAACGTATCGAATGTCCGTGTCGGCCTGCGGCTGGAAGTGGGATCGGCGGCGGGCGCTGTCATCGGTGCGGTGATCGCACTGCATCTGCAGTCGTGGGTGCTCGTGATATGCTTCGCCGCTGTGCTGATGTACAGCTCATTTTACATGTTCCTGAGACCCGAGAAGGTCGTGCCTCCGGGCCGGGAACGCACCGAGGACGATTTCTTCTATCGCGACACGAAGACCGGAGAGGATGTTGCGTACACTGTGAACAACTACGCAACGGGAACATTAGGATTCGTTGCCGCAGGCATAACGTCGGCGATGAGCGGCGTCGGCGGCGGGACGATCAAGATACCTGTTATGAACGCGCACATGCATATGCCCATGAAGGCCGCAACGGCAACAAGCAGCTACGTCATCGGCATAACAGCGTTCTCCGGCGCCGCCGTCTACTTCCTGAACGGTGTGCTCGATCCGTATATACAGACGGCCGCGATAGTGGTCATAGGGGCGTTCGCCGGTGCGATGATAGGTCTGAGATTGCTGCGCAGGATCAACGCATCATCAATGCGCCGTTATTTCTCGGTGCTGCTGCTGTTCATTGCCTCTGTTATGTTGATGAGCGCAGGAGGCATCATATGAATCTTGAACGGAACACATCGTTCGTCCTGAGGTACGGCGCATTTTTCGGGATATTCATTGCTGCGGCCGGCCTCCTTATGGATCTGACCGATCCGTCGGAAATAAGCAGGACGATAATGGCGGCGGGCATCGCCGTCATCATAATCACGCCGTTCGTGAGACTGGTCGTCTCGGCGGCGACGCTTGCTGCGAACAAAGAGAAAAAATATGCCGCATATGCATTCCTGCTGATCTCGGTGACCGTGATCGGGATGGTCGTCGCACTTTATATTATATGAATGTGACCGTATGGCCGCAAAGTATCTGATATATTTTTTGAAATTTAATATACTTTATATACTATTGGACACCATCTACCTATTGAAGCGCGGGCGATAAGGCCTCATGCTTTGGGGATGATAAAATGAAAAAGATGATTCTCAACAGGAAAGGCAGGGTCGCCCTCCTTTCTGTGATGATCACGGCGATGTTCGCGGTCGGTGCGTTCGCACTCCTTTCGTCGGACGATATACAGACGGACGACGGATCTGTGCTCGGTGCATCTCATGATGTCTCGACGGATACGGAACTGGATGATGCCATAAAAAATGCCGGGTCCGGCGATGTCATCATGCTTGCCGGCGATATTGAACTTATTAACATGAATATAAATGTGGTCTCGAAGACCGTCTATTTCGACCTTGGCGATCACACGCTTACGGTTGACACCACCGGCACCGGAGGTCCCGCCATCTGCGCAAGCGGCGGCGGCAGGATTGTCCAAACGGACAACGGCAACGGAACATTCATAATAAAGGCCGGCGGCGAGGGAATGCTCGTAGAGGGTGCCGGCAGCGTAATAGACATCAAAGGGGACATGACCGCAGGTACGAACGGAATTGCTGCGAAGAATAACGCAAAGGCCGTATTCACAGGCAGCATCTCCGCAGATGATCAAAGTGTGCTTGCGGAATACAACGCAACGGTCACCGTCACCGGGAACGCAACCTCTGTGAACGGCGACGGCGTGTGTGCAGATTACGGGTCATCCGTTACTGTAAACGGCAATGTCGCTTCGGCCAACAGCACAGGTGTGCGTGTGGATTCTTATTCGGTGGTGAACATAACGGGTGACATCTCATCGAAAGAGTGCGGCATTGGTGCATATGCCAGCTCGACGGTCACCGTCACCGGGAACGTGGCCTCTGTGAACGGCGACGGAGTGAGTGCGAATAGCTCGACGGTCACCGTCACCGGTAACATAACGGCAGGTGGCAGCGGTGTGCACGCAGATGCCTCAACCATCACCGTCACCGGTAACATAACCTCCGGCAGTAACGGTGTGCATGTATACTACCGCTCGATCGTCGCAGTTACCGGCGATATCTCTTCGGGCATGATCGGCGTGCAGTTGCACTACTCATCGGCGGTCACCGTCATCGGTAACATAACGGCGGTCTATGGCGGCGTGTATGCGGAATACGATTCAACCGTTACCGTCACCGGTAACATGACGGCAGGTAGCGGCGTGAATGCACACGATGGTGCGACCGTCACCGTCATCGGCGACATCGATACCTACGACACATGCATGTGGGTCCAAAGGGGATCGACAGTCACCGTCACCGGTAACGTGACCGCGGAGAACGGCTATGGCATAGAGGTCGATGGAGGATCGACAGTCACCGTCACCGGTAACGTGACCTCTCTGAACAACGATGGAGTGGATGCATACGATGCTGCGACCGTCACTGTCATCGGCGACATCACTACCTACAACACAGGTGTGCGTGCTCAAGGAGGATCGGAGATCACCGTCACCGGTAACGTGACCGCAGAGAACGGCTATGGCATAGATGCCACCGGAGGATCGAAGGTCGCCCTCACTGGTAACATAACGGCAGGCTACAGCGGCGTGTACGCAGATAATGGTTCTACCGTCACCGTCACTGGCGATATAACGGGCAATGATTACGGTGTGTCGGCATCTGATGGTGTGACCGTTACTGTTATCGGTAACGTGACATCTGTGAACGTCAACGGAGTGAGTGCGAACAATGGTGTGACCGTCATCGTCACCGGTAACGTGACATCTGTGAACGCCAACGGAGTGAGTGCATATAGCTCGACAGTCACCGTCACCGGAGACATAGCAAGCAAGGAAGGGGGCGTGAGTGCCAGAGGATCAGAGGTCACCGTCACAGGCGACATAACCGCGGCCAACGACGGCGTGTATGCCGGAGGATCAAAGGTCACCGTCATTGGGAACGTGACCTCTGCGAACAGTAACGGCATCTATGCATCCGGAGGATCAAAGGTCACCGTCACAGGCGACATAACCGCAGCCAACGACGGTGTGTATGCTGACGAAGGTGCGACCGCCACCGTTAAAGGGAACGTGACCGCAGAGAACGGCAACGGCGTGTATGCTGACAGATCGGTGGTCTCCGTGAAAGGCGACATATCAGCGCCCGATAACATCGGTGTCAATACGACAGGCGGCTCTCTTGTTAACGTCAATGGTACAATAACATCCAAGGACGGCGTGTATGTATCCGGTGGTTCGCTCGTTAACGTCAGCGGTGCCATTGATGCGGAAGACGGCGGCATCTATGTGAACGGCGGGAACGTTTACATGAGAGGAACGATCGCCGCATCCGTCTACATATTGCTCTTCGATAACGTTTCGATCGGGGACTATATCCCAATGGCAGACGGTGAGCATTCGGGAACGGAAATAATAGACGGGATCGAATACTGTGTGTTCGCGTACGACACCAACGGCGACGGTAGCGTCATGTCCACGGTCTACGTGACCGACTACATTGAGGACGACGGAACCGGAGACGGAGATGGTGACGGAACCGGAGATGGTGACGGAACCGGAGACGGAGATGGTGACGGAACCGGAGACGGAGATGGTGACGGAACCGGAGACGGA
>JAITWO010000044.1 GCA_031285205.1 Methanomassiliicoccaceae archaeon
ACCCCGTTATTATATCCTTGGAGAAATCGAACAGCACCTTCGTCTTATCGCCGCATCGCAGCGTCAGCTCAGGCGAATCGTTCACCTTCCCGACGACGGCCGCATCCACTTTAATGGAGCTGAACAGTTCTATGAGCCGCCCGGAGTTCTTGGGTTCGCATGTCAGGATGAACCCGTACCCCTGATACGCAAGGATCCACTGCATGAAGTCCACGCCATTCGGGCGAGGTATCCTGTCGACGTCCACCACCCCTCCCTTCCCTGACGATTCAAGGAGCATTCCGAGCGTGCCTATGCAGCCCGGGTTGCTCATGTCCTTTCCGGCGGTGGTCAGACGTTCTTTGGCGACGGTGCACATCATCTCCATCTGCTCCTGCACGAATTTGTCCTCTTTACGGGTGGTGGTGTCATACGCATATCTCAACCCGTCCGGGAAGAAGCCATCAAGGTCTATGGCGAACACGATATCATCGCCGGCGTTGGCGGTGCTGCTTCTTATCATTTCCGATCTCGGGACGACCCCCAGTATGGATATGTCGATCGCGCTGTAACCGCAGTCGGGATGTGTGTGACCGCCGACGATGGGCACATTGAACTTCCTCACCGCCCGTTCCATCCCTCTCAGGAGCTTTGAGCATATCTTCCCGTCATTCATTGATATTATGTCCACCATCGCCAACGGCCTTCCGCCCATCGCCGCTATGTCGTTCACGTTCACGAGAACGGCAAAATATCCTGCGTAGAACGGGTCCGTCTTAACCAACGACTCCATTATGCCGTCGCCCGCGAACAGTAGACAATCATCGCCGTACGATATCGCGGCGGCATCTTCGCCTTCTGATGCGATGACATTCGCGAACGATGATGTCGGCAGAAAATGAACTATCTCGTGCACCGTATTCTTCCTGGTTATCCCCGGAAAACCTCTTATTGCGGAGACGATGCCGTCAAGGTCCATGCAACACCATTGGATACCATGTGTAAAAATGTACCGATTATCATATCAGCTTTGACTGTTTGGTCTCCGCGATGAGGTGTCTCGAATCGGTTGAATCCAGAAGCATCGTTATGAGCACCTCCTGCACCCTCTCCGACATATCTGACGACGGGGTGACGGCCGTTTGTCCCGATACGGTGTTACCGGCCCTCCTAAGTATCTTCTTGAATTCCGCTATCTCCTCTTCGGTGGCGCGGACGCCTATCGGCCTGCTGACGCCGGCCGATCTCAGTTCCGAATCGAATACGGGGCGCCTGAATATCCTGAACAATGTATAAAGGATGAGCTCATCCGGATCGTTCGAAACTTTTCGGCACGCCTTCCCCACCTGTTCGTATATGCTGTCCGGAAGCGTCTTTGAAACGATGTATATCTTCGAAGGCGGGATCTCACGCTCTTTCAGGTGGCCCATGTCGGTCATCGCCCTCAGATATCCCGTCAGGATCAAGCGGTGATGTTTGAATCCTTTAGATTCGAGATCCTTCGCTAATGCGCTTATTGACATCCCCTCCCGTCCTAAGCATTCCAGGAGGATCCTGTTGAAATCTTTGTCCGGATTGAACATCCTGACTTGGTAACAGATCGGATAACTTAAATCTTGCTGATGATAAAATATACTCTCCGGAAGGATATTCTTTAATTTCTGAGTGCCGCAGGCATCTGAAGATATCCTACGGGCGGCTTGATGACGCCTTTGAGAATACCTCGGAGCGTGTGTTTTTTGCAAATATATTAAATATACCAATCGCTGTTAAATCATGTATAAAAAGTTATCTGAAAAAACATGATAAAAAGGAGATTACAAAAAGTACTGGATATATATAGTCGATAATCAATCTGATAACAAAGATGATAATTAACGCCTTTTAACGTTTTACCAGATCTGATTCAGAAATTTCTTTATATTGAAACAGTTTCATTAGTTGGCTTATGGGGTTGCACAAAAATGATAGACAGCAAGAAGATAGCACCGGGATCAAAGAAGAGCGAATCAACGGACATCACCTTATTCGTCAGGACATCAGACGAAGAGATAAAGAAGTGGGATAAAGCAAAGATATATGATGCGCTTATGCGCGAGACCGACATAGGTGCGGACGCGGCGGCGATCATATCCAAAGAAGTGGAGAAGACGATCACCAAGATGGACTTCGAATACATCACCGCCCCTCTCATTAGGGAGCTCACGAACGCCAAGCTTGTAGAATACGGATTGGAGAGGATACGCAAACAGCACACGAGGCTCGGCGTGCCGATATATGATGCACGCGAGATCATCATGTCTCCCAACAAGGAAAACGCGAACGTCCCCCACGGACCGGAGGCAACGAACCTCACACTTGCGGAGAACATCAAAAAGGAGTTTGCGCTGCTTGAGGTGTTCACACCTGACATTGCGGATGCGCATATGAGCGGCCTCATGCACCTGCACGATCTTGGAATGGTCGACCGGCCGTACTGCAGCGGGCAGTCGATCGAGTACGTCAAAAAATTCGGTCTGAACTTACCGAACGCATTGTCCATAGCAAGGCCGGCAAAGCACCCGGAGGTGCTTATAGAGCAGATAATAAAGTTCTCAGCCGCGTTGCAGGGGCACTTTGCGGGCGCGATAGGATGGGATGCATTCAACGTGTTCCTTGCCCCTTACCTTGTCGGTGTCGACGATGTGAGGATGAAGCAGCTCGCCCAGATATTGATATATGAGTTTGCGCAGCAGGCGGTGGCCAGGGGCGGTCAGTCCATATTCAGCGACATCAACCTGTACTGGGAAACACCGGACCACTTCGTCGGAGTTCCGGCGATAGGTCCGGGCGGTCAGTTCACCGGAAAGAACTACGAGGACTACGCACACGAGGCGCAGCGCTTCGTGAACGCATTGGTGGACGTGTACATGGAAGGCGACGCGATGGGAAGGCCGTTCTTCTTCCCGAAGCCGCAGGTACATATCACAGAGAAGTTCTTCAAGACCCGCGGGCACGAGGAGTTCCTGCAGAGGATCTCCAGGCTCGCCTCCGAAAAGGGGAACACGTACTTCGTGTTCGACCGCGGCAACACCGCCAAGATCTCGGAATGTTGCAGGCTCGCGTTCAAGCTGAACGAGGAAGACCTTGCCGAAGCAAAACAGCCATGGAAGATGAGGTTCTCTGCGATGCAGAATTGCACGCTGAACCTGCCGAGGATGGCGTTCATGGCCAACAGGAACGATGCCCTTCTCTACAAGGTGATAAAGGAGACCATGGAGCTTACGGTGAAGGCGCACATGCAGAAGAAGGACTTCCTGAAGCACCTTCTGGATCTGAAGAACCACGGTCCGCTGGCGCTCCTCGCCATGAACCTGGACGGCGAACCCTATTACAGGATAGAGAAGTCATCATACCTCATCGGGATGGTCGGGCTGAACGAACTTGTGCAATACCACTTCGGACAGGAGATGCATGAATCCAAAGATGCGCTCATGTTCGGACTGAAGGTCATTGCGTTCATGAAGAAGGAAGCGGAGAGGCTGTCCAAGGAATATAACATAAAATTGCCGTTGGAACAGACGCCCGCCGAGAGCACCGCATACAGGTTCGCCAAGCTTGACATGAAAGAGTTCCCGCTGCAGGCCAGTTCCGTCGTGAAGGGGAACAAGGGCACCGGAGAGTTGTATTACACGAACTCAACATACATAAACGTCAGCGCCGGGGTAAGTCCGATAGAGAGGACGAAGATGGAGGGCCTCTTCCACCCGCTGATAGAAGCCGGGGCATTGACGCACATATGGCTCGGAGAGACGAAACCGTCACCGGAGAGCATTGCGGCCTTCGTGGAGAAAACGTTCAGGAACACCCAGAACGCGCAGGTAGCCTTCAGCCCTGAGTTCACCTCATGTCTGGACTGCGGGAAGACCGTGAGGGGGCTCTCGCCCACCTGCAAATCGTGCGGCTCCGATCATATCGAGGGCATCACGAGGGTAACAGGGTTCTTCTCCAAGATCTCCGGCTGGAACAAGGGCAAGACCGGAGAGCTGCAGGACAGGATAAAGGGTCAGAACTTCTGATCATCCCCCAATAAACCTTTTACATCCCCCCTTTTCATAAATTCTTGTGCGACATCTCATTTTCACAAAAAATTGTCGATATGTATGAAAAAAGACCGTGATCTCGATGAAGATCGGGCGGAACATTTCCACATAAGGTAAATGACAGGATAATTATCCTTAAAGTATAACGTATATCTGCAAAGGATAAAATGCCAAACTTTATAAGCTACAAAAAAAATCGAATCACCGATAATATGAACAAGAACATGACTATCGCGATCGTTGTCGGTCTGATGGTGTTCTATGCAGCGGGGACCGCCTTCATAGTTCTGGCGGACACGTCCGAGAGCACTGATCTCGACATCAACATCATCGCCAGGTGCAACATCAATGGGTCGGGGATATTCGCCGATGTCCCTCTTACATTGGATCCTACCACTCCTGAGGAGGTCGCCGCATGGGGAGGGCTCGTATTCATGACGCCGGGCGCGTCATCGATACAGCATTTCATGCTCAATCGGTTCGTTGTTGACGAGCTCGGCATGGAGTTTGTGATGTATACCGGGACCACTTCACCCAATAAAGTGTATTGGACGCCTATTGCGCCCGTTCTTATGAAACAGACATACCTTGACAATGCGGGCATCTACAACGGAGGATTCCCTTGGGATCCGTTCTATGCCGAGATACGGGTCGAGCTGGGAATCACACTCCCGACCTTCATATCGTCTGCCGATATGGAACAGGACCACCCGTGCTGCGTTGTTGCCGCCAAGGCATCATATCTGTCATCGAATGAGGGCGCCGTGTTGAGATTCCTTTCGGCGTACACGGAAGCACTGGAGTGGGTCAGCACTGCGCTGACCGATGTGACGAGCTCGGATTATTCGAAACTTATGGAGATAACCACGAAGTTCACTGGTATAAAGAACACCACCATCCTTTCAGAGGCGTTCAAGGGATTGACATACATGTATGAACTGGATACACCGTTAGGCCGTCCTCTGGAAGAATGTACTGAAGATCTGATAGTGAGCTTCGGAGCCTTGGGGATAATAACTAAACCTGTGGATGATCCGACCGCATTCGCAAAAGAGTTCATCAATCATAGATTCATGGACAGGATAATAGATGAAGGAAGAACGGAGACATATCCGTCACGGATGATCACCATCAGGGTAGGGCATCTGGTCGGTGACATTCACCAGATAGGTTTGGTCGCCGGCATGGAATTGGGCCTGTTTGAAAAATATGGTGTGAAATTGATCACCGTTCAAGTTGCTAACGGACCGGCTGTGATGAGCCTGTTCCAACTTGGCGTCATAGACATAGGCATATTGGGATTGCCGCCGGCGGTTTCCAACACCGCTAATTTCAGGTGAGATCATGTTCGGTTTCAAATACGATACGGAGAACAAATGGCACAGACTGGGAAGGTTGTTGCTGATCATGGCGGCTTCGCTTCTGACGTTCGTCTACGTCTGGTGGATACTGGCAATAATAATAAACACCCCGGCGATACCTACACCTGATCTTGTATGGGCCGCCATGATCAAACTGTTCAACGAAGGAGATATACAGACTGGGCTGTCGATGTGGGACCATATGGCCGCAAGCCTTAAAAGATTCCTGGGCGGGTTCGCGCTTGCATTCGGCGTGGCGGTGCCCCTGGGACTGCTGATCGGATACTCCAGATTCCTTGACGAATTCAGCAGACCCGTCCTGGAATTCCTGAAACCGATAGCTCCGATCGCATGGGCGCCGGTGTTCATCTTCGCAACAACGCTGACCATCGGTCCGATACTGGTGGTGTTCGTGGGAATATTCTTTCCGCTACTATACAACACCATATTCGGTGTGAAGAAGATAGAACCCAGCCTTACGGACGCTGCGAAAACATTGGGCGCCAAGGAAAGGCAGGTGTTCTATAAGGTGATGCTGCCCTGCACAACGCCGTATATAATGAACGGAATGCGCATAGGCTTCGGGATAGGATGGATGTGCATCGTCGCAGCGGAAATGATAGCTCCGCTTGGCGGAGGTTTAGGATATTTCATCAGCCTGCAGTCGACACTGAGCAACTGGCCTTATGTGTTCGTCGGCCTCGGTGTGATATCTGTCCTTGGAATATTGACCACCGGGTTGGTTGACTATGCATACAGGCTTATGGCCAAGAGGATGGGGATAGAATGAGTTACATCGAATTGAATAACATAAGGAAGGTGTTCAAGAAGGATGACAAGGAGACCGTCGCCATAGATGATATTTCCCTGCACATCGAAAAGGAGGAACTCGTTTCCATACTGGGGCCGTCCGGATGCGGTAAGACGACCGTCCTCAGGATGATAGCGGGGCTTGTGGAACCGACATCCGGAGAGGTGTTTGTGGACGGTACCAAAGTTGTTGCTCCGGGCTCGGACAGAGGGATGGTGTTCCAGGATTTCGCGTTATTCCCGTGGCGTTCCGTCAGGAAGAACATCGAGTTCGGGCTGGAAGTGAACGGTGTGCCGAAGGAAGAGAGGACGGCCAGGGTGGACAAGTACCTTGAGATCGTCGGGCTTGAAAAATTCGCTGATGCACGTGTGCACGAACTGTCGGGAGGGATGAAGCAGCGCGTGGGCATCGCAAGGGCGCTGGTCAACCATCCCAAAGTGGTCCTCATGGATGAACCGTTCGGCGCGCTGGATGCTCAGACCCGTAACATCATGCAGGCCGGCCTCATCAAGATACTTGATAAGACGGACCAGACCATAGTGTTCGTGACACACTCTGTTGACGAGGCCGTCTTCCTCTCCGACCGCATCGTCATACTGACAAAACGCCCGGCGAGGATAAAGGATGTCATAGAGATCCCGTGGCCGAGGCCGAGGGACCGCGCATCACCGGAATTCACCGCCCTAAGGAAGCGCATCCTGACAGAATTGGAACAGGAGAACGTGATGGACCAGGGCGCGCCCGCTGATAAACCTCCGAAGCTGACCGGCGGGCTCTTGAACAGGATCCGTCATCGTGACCGTCCTGACAGCGAGACCGGTGACAAGTAAGAATGTGACCGGCCATATCAACGGCGATAAAACGATCGGGCGTTACGCCTGATCCCCTTTCATCATCCTTTTCACAAAGTCCTGCATCTTCTCCTGATATAACGGCCGCGATATTTGGTATGCGTCCGCGAACGGCACCGCGAAAGCGCCCACGTACTTCATTTTAAAGTATTCGCAGAACATCAGCAACGAGTTGACAACATCTGCGGCAACATACTCGTCGTCGCCCATTGTCATGGCGATCGCGATCCGTTTACCCTCCATTCTGTTCATGGCATTCACGTCATGCCTGCACAGTGAATGCAGTCTTTCGATGAATGCGTTCAGCGAAGCGGTCAGATGCCACATGTATATTGGGCTTGCGATTATGACGAGGTCACTTGATACGAACTCATTGAGCATAGGTAGCGCATCATCCTTTATCGCACATTCCGTCAGTCCTTCGGATGCACAGCATGCACCGCAGTTCATGCACCCTCTGATGTTCATATGATAAAGAAAATGTTCACTCACGGTCCCGTTGCCGGCCCTTATCTTCTCCTTCAGCGATGATGTCATCGCTGCGGTGTTCCCGTTCTTCCTCGGGCTTCCGTTGAATATGGTCACTTTGATGTTATCACCCTCATACCTTCATTATCATGTCAGCGAAATTGCGGACGGATATACGGAACTGCTCCTCGGAGATCTTATCCCTGTCGGTGAACGGAACTGTCAGCGTCCCTGTGTATCTGATCCTGAAGTTGTCGCAGAGTGCACGCAGCGGCTTTGCCGCAGCTTCCGCAACCTCGTTGCCGTCGTCTGTTGCGAATACCGCTGCCATTTTCTTGCCTTCCAGTGATCTTACGGCATCGCTGTCGTCCCTACATATTGCGCAAAGGACCTCCATCAGCGACTTCAGAGGGTCGGCCATGTTCCACATGTATATCGGAGATGCCAATACCGCAGCATCGCTTGATATGAGCTCATTGACCATTGTGCATGCATTCTCCTTCCCCCTTCCCCCGATCCCGCATGTCAGACATCCTTTTATGTTCAGATAATAAAGAAAATGTTCGTTCACGTCTGCCCCGGAGGCTGCCATCATCTCTGCCAGCAATGATGTGGCGGATGCGGTGCTGTCATCCTTCCTGGGGCTTCCGTTGAATATCGTGACCTTCATGACGGTGTATCGTCATCGCATTGAAAAAATATACTGTCAGAACAATATCGCGACCATCACCAGCAACAGTATGAACAGCGTCGCATACGACACTATGCTTGTTATCTTCGCCGTCAGCTTTTCCCTTTGTTCCGGGGTATCATCCTTGCGTGTCCTGTCCACAATGTAGCCGACACCGTCCATCAACAGGTAACCGCCGTCGAACGGTACCGCGGGCAGTGCGTTGGTCACACCGAGCACGAGGTTCAGCCAGAATATCCAGAAGACCGTCTGCATTATTATCCACAGCGCATCGTCCGAAAGGAAAGAGGAATGGTACCACCATTGGACCTCCTGCGGTAACGGTGAATATCCTCTCCAGGGCATCCCTATGTATGATAATGCCGCATATGTCACGTCTGATATGGATTCGGCCTCACTGAACGGGTTCTTTGTCGATCCGAGAACTGCGTCCGGCGTCGTCAGGCTGAACCCCGAGAACGTATAATTCACGCCTAGGAACGCATCCCCGTTCCTTTCACCCAGCCTGACCTCAACATGCACGTCATCGCCAACATCACCGCCGCCGAGGTATTCCCTGTAGACCACCTCTACCGTCTCACCGGGTGCGACGAGATCGTCCATTATCCTTACGAACTCATCCATGCTTGTTACCGCACTGCCCTTTATCGATATCAGGAACGAGTTCTTCGGTATGCCGACGATATCCGACGGATCGCCGACGGTGTGGGCGTTGGCTGCCGGTGACCCGGCGGCCACGCCTGTTATGAATACACCCAGGCGTATCAAGGCGGTGTTCATTTCGTTACTTTCGGTCGCGAATCTTATAATATATTTATCTGCGGGCGTGACATCATGGCCCATCAGGGCATCATAGTTCATTGCAACGAATGTCTCTGGATCGTGTGGTTTGAGTATGTCGGTCTGTATGCCCCATATTATTGACGAATATACGATATCGGTATCGGCCGCCGGCGAGTCCGCAACAACATTCACCACCGCGGCCCTGTACCCGAAATCGGATGACATGGAACCCATCAGACCGAACGACAGCACCAGGAACAGGACTATGGCGGCGGTGAGATTTATGGCTATGCCGGCCGCGTACATTGAACTTCTCGCTTTGCGGCCGCATTTCTTTATCTGCTCCTCGTTGGGCTCTACGAACGCACCCATGGGGACAACCGCGTACAATATTCCCACAGATTCGACCTTCATGTCGTTCGCCCTTGTCTGGATGCCATGGGCGATCTCGTGTATCACGACGGCCACGATAAGGCCTATGACCCCGTATACCAACGGGAGCAGCGGGTTCAGGCCGGGTATCGCCAATGCGTATTCGATCCCTATGCCGCCCTGATCCATCATCGACGGCAGCAGCAGAAGGTCTATCACCAGTATGAAAATTATCAGCGCCATCAGGAAGAACGCCATTGCCTTCGATATCGCCCCGAACACTCTCCAGAACCTTTTGTACCTGGCAAGTTTGTCAAGCAGCTCTATTCCGCGCCTCGTCTTCTGCATTATGAACGGGCCATATGTGACTATGCCCCTCTCGGCCATCTTGGGATTGTTCTTGACGTAGAAGAATAACGGAATGTACACTATGAGAAGTATCAGAAGCACCAGATACGTTAGATTACCTGTCAGTGTTTCAATAACGCCCATTATTCCCATGCTGACATAGCTATGCTTGTATAAATCGCTGTATCATAACATCGTTATGGTAACGTCATCTGGATTCATGTCGAATATTATCTTCTTCGCCCAGCGGAGCTTCCTTTTCTTCATTTCGGTGTCCGTATCAGGTTTACGGGAGGGCGTATCGAACTCGAAACCGACCAGTATCATCTTCTTTGCGCCGAAGTGCCTCGCCATGCACACTGCACGGTCCCCGTCGGTGAACCCGCCGAAGTTGTAGAGTACGTGGTCCGGTACCGACTGTGTGGTTATCATCATCTTTCCTCTGAGGTCCCTCACGTGCTCCGCGATCAGTCCCGTGTTATCGCCGTGCGCATGTATCAGCATCACAGAACCGGACAGCGACGCCTTCTTCTGCAGCCCCACATCCCCGTCCAGGTCCGTTACCGTTATGTCCGGTATGATACCATTCACGATCAGCACATCGGTCGCGGACCCGGCGGATATAAGCGTCCTTCCGGGACGGAGGGCCTTTATCAGTTCTGTGTCATTATCGGATACGTTCCCTCCGACGACGATCACCTCTTTTGATATCAGCGGATGTAATTCCTCATCCGATATCAGGTCGGAGTTCAGCGTCAGCATCTTCAGCATCCTCGCTGATGACTCATCGGACGAGCGGTCTATGTTCAGGTCCCTTAAGATCTCGTCATAAACGTGGTACCACTCACTCAAGCGCATCTGAGAGCTCCGCCGCCTTCCTCGAGTTCAGGAACCGTTTGTATGATATCTGCGTCATTCCGGCGGCGGCCGCGAACGCGAATCCTATCGCGAACTCTATGATTATCATCTCTGTAACTATTATATTATAATCGAACACGACGGCCAGTATGTCCAGCGCCCCCTGCAGTACGAATGCCACCGAGAATATCATCAGCGTCCCGACCATGAAACCGAGACTGATGTCCTTCTTCTCCATATAACGTTCTATGAACTTCCCGAAATCGTTGCATATGTACGCGAACACCATCACCCACAGTGAATTTGAAAAGAATATTATGATGCGGTGCCCCCTCTGGAGGCCCGGCTCTATGGCGGCGAACACCCCCAGGGCTATGCCTATCATCACAAGCGCGGCCGCAACGAGTGCGAATATCACCGTCGGGTCACCGGACTTGATCTTGGACAGCGTGCGCCTGACGAAATTGGACATCAGATCCCCGACCCTGTACGCATACAGGAACACTATGGCCCCTATCGCGAACGATGTGAATATGCCTGTTGCGTTGTATATGTGCGACAGGTTCCCGGTATCCCGGTAGCTTATGAACACCGGTATCATCAGGATGATCGTTATTGCCATCAGTATTATGCCGATCGGGGCCAGCAGCCTCTTCCGTTTATCGTTGTCACGCATTATCTTGGTCAGCGCATAGAATGCACTCTCGAACCCCGGCGCCTGTTTCACATACACCTTTTTAACGGAGTCCACTTTCAGACGGGAGGTGATTATCGGGTAGACGTACTCGTCCTCGGCACCGTCGCTCACAAGGACCGCACGGTCCGGCCTTACGGTCTTGATCACCGCCTCCAATTCATCCGCGATCATCATGTCCGACTTGTGGCCCACTTTCGTATCGCCGCATATCAGCGCCACCTCCACGTGCTTGTCCTCTGCCTTCATCTCGTTGTATATCTTTATTGCCGCATATATTGTATTAAGATCTGAATCCTCTGGGTCCGCAACGCCGAGCATCCTCGCTGCGCGTGATACCGCTTCCAGCCCGACGGCCGGTGTCTCCACTCCTCCCTTTACTCCAAAATCGTCATCTCTGTCGACAACGAGTACAAGCGTCCTCTTCATCGGGAATCTGGTAGATTATGTGTTTATTAAACCTTTGCTACACACACTGACGGGAAATACAATAACTGGCAAGATAACGGCCCTCCGCTGCGAACCTTTATTATATGCTCACTGTGTTCGCATAAATGATGCATATAGTATGGCACGGGCACTCATGTTTTGAGATCAACAACGGGACGGTGATAGTCGTGGATCCGCATGACGGCCGCTCGCTGGGGATAAAACCTCCATCGGCGGCGGCTGATATCGTGCTTATCTCGCACGACCATTTCGATCATAATTCTTTCAAGAGCATCAGGGGATCGCATAAGGACATGTTCGCGTTCGCCGGTGAATTCGAGTTCGGCGGCTGTGTGTTCGAGGGGCTACAGAGCGATCACGATGGGATGGGCGGGACCAAGCGCGGGAAGAACGTCATGTATAAGATGAAAATTGATGGCGTGACGATATGCCACTGCGGGGACCTCGGCAATATGCCGGATGATGACGTGATCTGTAAGATAAGGAACACAGATATCCTGATGGTGCCTGTCGGCGGGGTGTACACGATGGACACTACCGATGTCATACGGTTCATTGATGCTGTGAGGCCCCGTATAATAATACCGATGCATTACAGGGTCGGCGGGCTGTCGATACCGCTGAACTCCGTTGACAGTTTTATAAATGTGGTTGGCCACAATGTTGAATATGTGGGAAACGAGATCGACTTCTCGGCGGACGAGCTTCCTCAAGAGACGACGGTCTGGGTATTCAGCCGTTAATGGATGTTCATATCAATACAGGAACAGCGCGTCTTCCAGCTTCCCCATCTCTATAGGCGTTGTGGTGTCCCCTACCACTGCGCCCCTGGTGTTCGCGATGAGACACGGTCCTAACAATCCTGAGCCGTGGTTCAATGTGGTCCTTCGGACCTCCACGTTCAGCGTCTCCGATATCAGCTGCATCTCTGCGTCCGAGGTCCTCGGATGGCATATGGCTCCCTTGTTCGTCGCCTTGCACGCCGAACCCACCGTATCCATCCCAGCGATCAGCGACCTCACGCATCTCACGCCGAGCGCCTTCCCGATCATCTCCAGGTTGCGGTCATCTATCTTCGGATTGACGACGGCACCGTGATCGTTCACCAGGATATTGTTCCCGGCGGCGTTGAACCTGCTGTGCAGCACATAAACTTCTATGTCCGATGATATCTTATCGATCTCCGCATCCTCTGCCAGCCCGGACACCACTGCGCATCTGGAATTCATCGCCACCAATGAACCGACGACGAATGAACCTGCCACCGTTGTCATTATAGAAGATACGCCCAACGCCTCCTCCACATCCTTTACGAATTCTTCGGACGCGTCGGGCGAGATTATTGCGAGACTCTCGTTCGCCGCCGAATAAACCCCCAGATTGGGGTTCCCTCCGTAGCGCGAGAGCCTCATCATGTTATCACTCTGAAAGTGACACTTCGACCAACCCGTCGTCGAACTTCACCGCTTTGACGGTGATCCTCTTCGGCGGGTTCTGAATTCCGCACGCCCATATCCTTTCGTTCAGGGCGGTGTCTATCCACACCTTATCAGCGGGCACCTTCATGTGCCTCATGATGTTCTCCCTGATCTCCTTGATCGCGCGCTTCGCCCTTTTGGTGCGCGGTGCCATCTTGGTAGCTTTCAGCGGGATATTGATGATCCTCTCTGTTTCATCAGCCATTTCACTCACTCCTTAAGCCTGCTTACTCTCCAAGACCTTCTCTTGGGGTGGCGCAGGAAGTTCCTGTTGGTCCTCATCATTACCCATGCCGGAACCCTGCGGTTCTGGTTGGTAGCCTTGTTAAGCCTGCTTTTCATTGCCGGCGGTTTGTTAGTTGTCATGATCATCTCCTCTCTATGGTGATCTCCCTGCGTTGCGGGGCGACCTGCCTGAGTATGTCCCTAAGCATGGCGTCGTTTATCATCCCTGCAAGCCTGCCAGACTGAGCCAGTTGAATAAGCTGCATCTCTACCATGTTCGCCACCTCCGGGCTCGCCATCCTTACATTGGACAGGCGGTCCCTGGCGTCAGGTGTGAGTATCTGTCTGAGCATCGCCTGCTTCTGGATCTCCATCTGTCTTGCACGCTCCTTAGCCTCTGCCTGCTGTTGGCCGGAATGCTGCATCTCAGCCATTTTTCTCTGTCTAAGTGCTTCCAATTCAGAATCGTCCATGCTTTGACCTCCTCAGGCGTTCATCTCGTCGAAGACCTCTTTCGCGGTGTTGTCCAATAAGGACATCCCGGATGGGCTTATAGCGCGTCCTTCTTTTCCTTTCGTGACCAGGAATCCTGCCTTCTCGAGCTGCATCAAGCATTTCCTGGCGATGTTGCGGCTGCCCTTGACGGCCTTGTTCGGTTTTGCACCTCTGTCCGCAAACCCTCCGTACTCCGCTGCGAGCTTGGATGATCCCATCGGGCCCTTCACGTATATCTTCCTCAATATGGATGCGGCCCTCGTGAACCACCAATCGTCCTGCTGGGGGGCCTTCTCCGTGTGCCTGCCGGTCTTAGCGTACTCGGCCCATTCGGGTGGGACGATGGCAGAGATGCCTTTCAGCTTCTCAGCCGTCCTGAGTATGAGTTTCTCGGCAGGAACGTCATAGACTGTTACCATTTCATTACCTCATTGCGACGCACATGCGTGCGATGCGACGGAACGTGCCATTAAATATTCTATATATAAGCATTGCTATCTGGCAGAGATTAAAAACAATTCCGGCGTTGTCGGCGACCCCGCGCGGCCTGCAGACGCAACGTCTGCCACGGCGTCCATGATGATATGGAACGTTATCCCGTGAGAGCACCGATAACTACGGAGTATATCAAACCTTCCACAAAAATGAAGGCGGTGATGTGTTCAATCCCTGATCGATCGGTTGTCGCATGTTAAAGGATCGGAGTTCTCCGAGAGATGTTAATGATCGCCGGTGACCTCAACGGAATGCCGTCGGAGTGCGCCTATATCGCATTTATGCCAATCGGTATCTATTGAGATGATGAACAGATACTGTTACGGTACATCATTTTTTATCAGACCTTTCGAAAAAACTTATAAAAATTTAGTATATAAAAAATATTTTGTATATTTTATTGTAATTATTAATATAACACATCATAAGCCAAAATAGATCATGATATCTGAATGTACATATGAGATGGTAAAAACGGAAGCAGTCTATGAACAATATCAGGAGCTCGGAACCGCTGTTGATATACTCATGGCCCTCCTTCAGGGGATGATGATGGCCAGCGATGTGCGGAAGGTCGCAGACTATCGTACCGGCATATCCAAGCTGAGGCAGTTCCTGGATGTGGGACTCGTTGAACTTACCATCGAGGCAACTTCAGGCGCACAAACTGGTATGTGCTCACTGAAAAAGGCCGGAAGGCCGCGGAACTTCTCGCAGAGGCCAAACGGATAATTGATAATGGGGGCTCCTGACATTCTTGTCTCATCTCTCTGGGCCGTCCTGTGAAGCGACCGGTACATGAACTGCGTGGATTTGGAAACAAGGCCTCCGCGCACCGTCGGCCCTTTGGCCAAAGATTAATTATCGTTCCTGTATTGGCGGTACCGTGAGATATGTTGTTGCGATCACCGGCGCATCCGGCATTGCGTACGGTGTGAAGATACTGAAGGAACTTCCGGGGGAGAGGATATTGATCATCTCCGACATGGCGAAGAAGATCATCCCTTACGAGACCGACCTGAGTGTGAATGACATTGAACAGTTGGCGGATATCGTATACGATGACCACGACCTTTTCGCGTGCATATCATCGGGCAGCTACGATTTTGATGCGATGGTCGTCGCTCCGTGCAGTTCGTCCACATTGGCGAAGATATCGTCCGGGCTGTCGGACACATTGATAACCAGGGCGGCCGCCGTTGCCATCAAGGAATCCAGAAAGCTGATACTGGTGACCCGTGAGACTCCGAAGAGCGCCATAATGCTGGAGAACGAATTGAAACTGGCAAGATGCGGCGTCACGATACTGGATGCGAATCCCGGGTTCTATTCTAAGCCGCAGAGCGTTGATGATATCATCTCATTCATCGCGGGACGGTGTCTTGACCAGTTGAGGATGCCACATTCCCTTTACAGAAAATGGGAATGATGTTCATCCGCCTATCGGATCTCAGAATGATCACTCAAGATATATCGCAGGCCTTCCGGGTATCGCCGCCTTCGACTTACCCTGAGGGTCGTAGTCCGCATCGTCCGCGGACATCACTTCCACCTTGACCCCTATCTCTGATGAAATGAACTCCGCCGCCGATGACAGGTGGTCCTTCTCGTTTATCTGCAGCAACGCCTTCCGTCCCTCGTTGGATGTTCTTGACATGTCAACGGCCAGCTTCTTCGCCAGTTCCGATGCCGCCTTCCCGTTCTCCCTTATCGCGGGGTCGGACATGCACATCTTCGTCAGCGTCGGAATATCCAGTTTACCGGACGATGCCAGTTCCAGCGCGATCCCCATCGCTTTGACCTTCCATGACTGCGTGGTGTATATTATCACACGCTTCGGGTCCATCCTCGTCACTTTGATTATTTGTGATATGTCGGATATCACATCCCTTATCAGCGTCTCGCCGAACTCCGCCCCCATGTTCCCGGGAGCCGTTCCGGGGAATTCGTATTCCGATACGAGTCCCTCGAATCCGCAGGTCTCCCACAGTTCCTCGGCGATATGCGGCGTTATCGGCGCCATCGCCGATATCCACATCCTCAACACATCCCTGATCGTCCTCTGATCGCGGCCGCCTCTTCGCAGGTACCATTTCATGTCATTGAACATCTCGAAGTACGTCTCCGAAGCGAGTGACCTGAGGTCCAGTTTTCTCATTCCCTCGTGCACCGCCTCCATGTGGGTCCCGGACCGGGAGATCAGCCAGCCGTTGATGTCACCGTTGTCTGTTCCGGTGATGGAGCTGAGCTCCTCCACCATGCCGATTATCCTGTCCAGGCGCTGTCTGTATGACATCACTATGCCCTCATCCCATTCGACATCCGCGAATAGCGAGGCCACGTGCGCATAATACAGCCTTAACGAATCTACGCCGAACTTCCCGGCCGCTCCGGGGATCGGCTGCGCACCGCCCTTGGACTTCGATATCTTGCTCTTCTTCCCGGTGACATACCAATTCACCATTATCCCTCTCGGCAACAGCTCATCGGGGAGTATCGCCGCATGATTGAACAGGAACGTGGGGAAATGAACGGTCATATGCTCCTTCCCCCCGAGGTTCAGGTCCAACGGGTACCAATAAAGGACGTCCTTCTGTATCTTGGACAATATGTCCTTCGGTATCCCGGTTTCCTTCGATACATCGTCCGCATCGCCTTTCTGTAATACCACGTGATCGAAGAACGATCCGGTCATCTGCTCTGGCCGGATGGTCCCATCGTTTGCGTATATGGATATTATGTAATAGATAGGATAGAGCGTTGAATCCGAGATCGCCTCTATCGTCCACCTTTCGTCTAACGGGAACTTGGTTCCCAGCCAGTTCCCCTGTCTGACGCACGCCCTCTCCCGGAACCAGTCGAGGACCCCGTGCACGTTGTTCTGGTATTCGACCGGGTTTATCTCCATGGTCCTGCAATGATCGCTGGTCCTTCTTGTCAGGCCCTCGTCCGCATAGTTGATGAACCACTGGTCGTCTACCCTTCTTATCATCACGGGATTCCCGCATCTGCATATCACCTCCTCGTTGAGGTCATGGAACAGCTCCGCCTCGCCGGATGATATCATCTCCTCCTTCATCCTGTCCTTGGCCTCTTCAACACGGAGGCCTGCGAATTTACCGCAGACGTCCTTCATCCTTCCGGTGTGGTATCCGTCCTTGTACACCTGTTTCTTCGCGTCCGCCAGTCTCGGGTCCCCGGACCTTTCGATGCCCATCTCCACGATGACGTCCTTCGCGGGGAAATCACCGTACCCTTCCATCGATATTATCGATATCGGGACGGCGGAGTCTATCTGCTCCCTTGTCAACCCGTATTCGGATATCATCCTCGGATCGTTCTTCACGTCCTGCAACGACATCCAGTCATCGGGAGCGTCCGACGGGACCGAAGTGACCAATCCGGTGCCCACATTCGGGTCGCAGAAGCCTGCCGGGAATACGGGGACATTGCGGTGTATCATCGGCGCCTCGCACATCCATCCTACCATGTCCCTTCCGTTGATCTTTCCGATGATCTCGCAATCATCCTTCTGGTACGCTAATTTCCTGGCTGCGGATGGCGATACGACCCACGTCTCATTGCCTTTCCTCATTTTGACGTATTCCACGTCAGGATTCGCCCAGAAGTTCACCTGACCGTATACCGTCTCCGGCCTCAGGGTGGCCGCCACAAGATACATGTCCCCGTATCTGAATTTCAGAAGCGTGTATTCCTGCGTCTCCGCATTGCCGCCCTTTGCGATGTCCGTTTCGGATGCGTCAATGGCCACCGGTCCGCACTGCGTACATGCGGGCGCGAAGTACGGTTTCTGAATGAGCAGACCGGCATCGTTTAGCTTCATGAACTGCCACTGCATGAACTTCGCATAATCCGGGTATAAGGTGCAGGTGAATCTTCTCCAGTCGGCCAGGAACCCGAACCTTTTCCAATATTCGTTCACGTACACATCATTGAAGAAATTGACGACGGACATGGGGTCCTTCAATTTCTTCAGGTCCCTGTCGGTGCATCCGTTCCTTTTCAGATATTCTATCACACCTTCCTCTTTCCTGGAGATCCTTGACGCCAACGTTATCGCACCGTTGCCGGTCGCGTGCGTCCCCACCGGGAAAAGGACATTGTGACCTGTCATCCTCTTGTATCGCCCTATGGCGTCCACGTATGTGAAGCCCCTCATGTGCCCCACATGTAAATATCCCGTAACGCCCGGGTACGCAAATATGACCATGAACTTTGGTCTTTCGTTCCTGTCGGCATGGTCCAGCTTCCTCTCCGACCATCTTTTCTGCCACTTGTCTTCCATTTCCCTATAGCTGGATGCCATATATCATGCCTTCCGGATATCCTCCGGATGGACGTCTGTATTATATATTTATTCGAAGATACTGAAGCAGACATGTGTCTGACGCAACCTTGACGGATCTTTATGGTCTTTTCCGGGTTTGCCGACAAAGTCCGACATTGTCCGACAATTTTATATACCATCAAGTAATAGTACCTTTCAGAGCGAAGGGATGGGCTCTACGGCATCTGAATATGGTGGGAACTATGGAAGATGAAAAAATTACGCTCCGGATGGGACTAAGTGACGTCCAGATAATGGACCGTTACTTAGAGGAGCACCCAGAATTGGGGAAAAGGTCGCTTTTCATAAGGACCGCCATAATGGACTACATAAAAAGGGATGCAAAATGTGGTCTTTCAGAGAAAAACGATTTAAAGAACGAAGGTGGGATCTTCATCCGCCTTAAACAAAGGGAACTGGACACGTTGGGCCGAATCGTAGATGACAGCCCTTACGACAGCGCGGAGGACTTCATAAAGTCCATGTTGAGGGACCTGTACGACCCTGTAAAGAATGGGCCGTATGCGGACCACTTCGTGATGTCGCGTGATGCGGAACCGTAATGAAGAACAAAGAAGGGATGGGAAATATACGGATCTACGGGGCTCGGCCCCGTTCCCGTTAAAAAAGAAGGGATGGAAATGGAAGCAGAAGTAAATGCAACAACAACTGTGCTGACGGTTGAGCCGCGCATAGCGGTCGTCGGCGTCGGAGGCGCCGGATGCAATGTCCTCAACGACATATACTGGGCAGACGGATCCCTGGACACCATCGCCATCAACACAGACAAAGAATCACTGAAGAACACAATGTCCGACAAGAAGGTATGCCTCTGCAAGGACGTCACCAAGGGAGAGGGCGCAAAGGGGGACACACTTCTGGCGGAGAGGTGCGCAAGGGCGCACGAGGATGAGATCTACGATGCATTGAAGGGTCATGACACTGTGTTCATAGTAGCAGGGATGGGCGGCGGGACAGGGACCGGAGTGGCACCTGTGGTAGCCGCGATCGCACACTCACTTGATATAATCACAATAATGATAGCCATCAGGCCGTTCTCGTTCGAGGCGCAGAGGATGAAGGTAGCGAAGGAAGGGATCAGCAAGATATCGGCGATGTGCCCGATGACCGTTGTCATCGAGAACGACCGGATACTAGGGAATGTTCCCGACGTGACAATGAACGAGGCGTTCAGGATCGTGAACAACAGCGTCACGAAGTTCATTGCCGAGAAGAAAAAGATGCTGTCTGACGCGATGACATCTCAGATCAGGAACATCCGCGGGATGATAGAGAACCGCAACGAACCGCACTCGCTTTCCGCATACTCCGAGAACTTGGCATAATAACAATGAAATACTCCCCCGGAGGGGCTTCGGCCCCTCCAACAACCTCCTTACCGCAATGACGATGAAATAACTCCCCCGGAGGGGCTTCGGCCCCTCCAACAACCTCCTCACTAACGATGAGACCTCCCCCGGGCGGGCTCCGGCTCGCCCAATAAATCTTCTTGATCCCGTTACGGATGATCGCTTTTTCAATCTGATGATGTGATTCCTGAGGGCATCCGCATGATGACCCGGAATGACCGCCGGGATGGTTGTTTGAAATAGTCTTTTTGCCATCACTGTCTGTGCGCATAGGTCTTATAGTCAATCCCGTTGCGGGAATGGGCGGTTCCGTCGGTCTTAAAGGTACAGACGGGAACTCATATCTGAAAGCTGTTGAGCTGGGTGCGGTCAGGATGTCCCATCTCGCCGCAAAGAGGGCCTTATCACTGGTCCGTACCGGCATCGATTTCATGGCTGCTGAAAATATGGGGTCCGATGTGCTGAATTATCTGGGAATAGATCATCATATCATCCCGATGTCACCGGGCGATACCGGGAGCACCGATACAAAGAATGTCGCAAAGATGATGAGGGACAGTTGCGACCTTATACTGTTCTGCGGCGGCGACGGCACCGCCAGGGACATGCTTGATGCGGTGGGAACGGACGTGCCAGTTCTCGGGATCCCGGCAGGGGTGAAGATGTACTCTTCCGTGTTCGCCACGACCCCGGAGGACATCCCGGATATAATCCATGGGTTCATAGGCGGCTATGCGTCCCTGGTCGAAAGGGAGGTCATGGACATAAACGAAGAGGATTACAAGAACGGCATCCTGTCCGCGAGACCCTACGGCTACCTTAAGGTCCCTTATATCCCGTCGGTCGTCCAGGACGGTAAAGGGGTGTACGAGGGAGGGAACGAATACGATGAGATGGATGAGGTCGCCGAATACATCATAACAACTATGCGTGACGATACGTTATACATCATAGGGGCAGGGAGCACCACGGGCCAGATAATGAGGCGGCTGGGGCTTGAGTACACCCTCCTGGGGATCGATGCCGTATATGACGGAAAGGCGGTCGGCATGAACCTGAATGAGAAGGGTTTGCTCTCCCTACTCTCAAGATACAGCAGAACGGTGCTGATATTGGGGATAATAGGGAGACAGGGGTTCTTCTTAGGACGCGGGAACAAAGAACTGACGCCGGCCGTCATAAGAAAAATAGGCACCGATAATATGGTCCTGGTTGCAAGCATCACGAAACTCAATGACCTGAGGGAACTGCACGTCGATACTGGGGATCCCGATCTCGACAGGGACCTGATAGGGTACAGGAAGGTGGTCTTCCGGTATGCGAGGGAACGTGTCCTCAGGGTTGTTTAAACGCTGAGGGCCAGCTTCTCGTAGCTGTACACCTTCTTTGGACAGCTGAACTGGCATCTGTAGCATGCGGTGCCCAGACAGTTCTTTGTTCTCACGCGCAGCGCCCCCTCCGGGTCCATCGATAACGCCTTCTCAGGGCATTCTTTCACGCATGTGCCGCACTTCTTGCATCCGTCGAACTTTCCTGTGAGCTCAAGCCCTATGTCCCTTATGATCTTCAGCCCCTTGTCCCCCAGGATCGGGATGTCACGCTCGGCTATCCTGTGCACCTCCGGGGTCCCTCTTGCCTTCGGCAGCTGTTGGATGCCTGCCGCCGCAAGATTGTCGTTATACTGCGACATCGTCATCCCCTCCGTCCAGTACGCCAGTTCCTGTATGTATATCGACTCGAAGACCTTGTCTGTTGCGAACATAACGTGGTTGGACCTTATGCTGTCGGCGATCGCCTGCAGCTCATCGAGTAGTTCTGGTCTCCGCAGTATGTCGGTGGCCATGGCCAATGATGTGTTCCCGATCTGGTATATCTTGTTGCAGGACGGCGGCAGAAGGCCGACGGTCCTCGCCTTCTCGGCGTCCACGTACGTTCCCGTGGCCCCGGACATATACATTGTCCTCATGTCCTCGAACTTTATCCCGGCGTGCTCAAGCAGTGTGAAATGGCCGGCCCTCATGGCGCCGATCGCCTTGGCGGCCTCGGTGATGTCGTGTTCGGTCACATACAGCCCGTCCTGCAGCCCGAGCCTCCCTCCCTGTAGCTTCCCCCTCTTCCAGAGGTTGTCGCCCATGGCCGCCGCCAGAACGGCGATCACGCCCGTCCCTGTTATTCCCTTGGCCCTGCCGTGCATTTCTCCCTCGTCGACAACATTGCCTATCGCAAGATTGATCAGGTCGCCCGGCATGGGCATGAGATTCTCATCGAGGACCTTGCATCTCCAGTTGAAATCATACTCCAGATCGGATATCGCGCCCGGGGCCGCCAGCATCCCCTTCTCTATGTGCTGCCCTTCCATCGCCGGGCCTGCGGCCGCAGATCCGGTGTATATCTCATCGCCCACTTTCAGCGCCATCTCCGCATTGGTCCCGTAATCGGTAACGAGGCAGTTCTCCTTCTGTTCCAGGAAGCCGCTCTTCACAAGCATTGCCAGCGCGTCCGCCCCTATCTCGTGCTTTATCGCCGGCGGGACGAGCAGTTCCGTCCTGTCCGGGAGGTTCAGTCCGACGTCCGTTGCGCGGATGACTCTTGCGTTACGCTTCAGCGGAACTATTCCGCGGGTCTTCCATGCCTGCTCACCCGCATACGCAAGATCGTCTATGTCCATGTTCTGAAATAATGACAGCTGGATGGGGTTGCCGCATATCGCCGCCCTCTCCACTTTCCCCAGATCTATTCCCAGGCTGCCTATCACCTGATTCACGGCGTTCATCAGTATCGCGTGGGCAAGGTCCTTTCCCATCCTGATACAGAATGTCAGATGGTCCATTATGTTCGCGCCCGGGAGGGGGTGCGCCTCAGTTATCGCCGTCGATATTATCTTTCCGGATGATAATTCAACAGCATGTGCCCTTGTTCCGCTCGTTCCTATGTCCAAAGATATTCCGTACATCAGATCACCTCAACTCTACGATATTTTTGTTTTTCAGTTTAAAACCGTTGGATATCAACGCATTCTTCATCTTCTCGGCAAGTTCATCGCGGTCAACGTCGACCACTGCCGCCATGAACCTTATGTCCGCACGCGATCCTTCCGTGAGGACGCCGTGATGTTCCACCCCGATGTCCAGTCCCGTAAGGTTCAGGGTGGTTGTCCTGTCACCGGTGACGACCGCCATCTTGACGTGCCCTAAAAAGAACCCCGCAGACCCGATTATCCATTCCGCCACCTCCGTCATCGCACGTCCCAGCGCATCTGCCGTTCCCCTGTCCGTTATCTCGGCGTATGCGTTCAGGCCGTGCGCGGTGCCGCCGTATGTATCATCGGTCAATTCATGATCCTCCTTACGACCTCGTCTATCCCCTCTTCCGTCACCGCTGAAACATAGATGATATCGCGTCCGGGATGCATCGCCCTCAGTTCGTTCGATATCCTGTCCATCTCTTTCTTTTCGGACAGGTCTGATTTTGTGATTATTATGAAGTCTGATGCATGCAGCTGCCTCTTGAAGAATTCCTCTTTGTTCTTCATCAGCTCATCG
>JAITWO010000036.1 GCA_031285205.1 Methanomassiliicoccaceae archaeon
CGTCAAGGTCCGGCCCGGAAAGGAATGTTCCTTTTGCGACAGAGCCGACAAGCATGATCCTGATGTCATGTTTGTATGACGCAAGGTATGACACGACCCTCTCCTTCAGGCGTTCGGCCGTGTCCATTATGGCGGCCGTCTCATCGTCCGAAGGCCTTATCCTCTCAAGCACCCTTTCTTCAAGGCTCATATGAGTGCGGTTAAATCATTTTCGGATTTATTACTTTGTCATCCGTATCGCCGCACGGAGCACATCACAGCGTTCTGACCTTTGATATGTCTATGGTGTCCGTTATCCTTACAGTCATAAGGTCCTCGGCGGCAACGGTCCTCACTCCCGTTGCATTTTCGATATACGTTGCCTCTGCGCCCGGGCCGTCCTGTATCATGCGCACACCCATGTGTGTGAATAAAATAAGTTCCGGCCTGACCGCCTGCGCGAACCCGATGGCGTCCTCAGTGCACAGATGGCACTGTATGCGCGCTTTCGTAGGTCTTGTTATCGGGAGTATGAGCACTCTCGACCCTTCGCATTCTTTGATCACGCGGTCATTGCGGTGGGTGTCGCACACATACGATATCACTCCGTCCGGAGTACGGAATCTGAAACCCACCGCCGTTCTGTCGCTGTGCAGCGATGATATCACGTCTGTCCTTATGCCGCATACCTCCAAGACATCGCCGGCACTCACGCACGTATGCTTCGACACCATTCTGAAATGATAGTCGGTGAGTCTCGGTCCGAGGCCCTCGAACCCTTTCATCACGCTCATGCTTCCCACAAGCTCGCCCCTTTTGGAGACGCCGCCCTTGCACATCCCTTCAATGAGCACCTCCGCGTCCGAATAATGATCGGGATGGCAATGCGATATGATCACTGCGTCCGTCCTCGCCGGGTCCATCCCTATGCGGCTCATGTTGGTCAACGCACCCGGTCCAGGGTCGATGTGCATCCTCTTCCCCTCCGTCTCAAGGACAAGCCCGCCGGTGCTGCGTGTTTGATATATGGCAGCGTAACGGCCTCCGCCGGTGCCGAGGAAGGTTAGCTCAGTGGTCATCGGGATGCTGATGGTATGCCGGATATTTGTTAATGTCCCTTTTACGAGGGGGCAGCGTCAGGCAGCGAAGGGAAGCAAACGGTTAATATCCGTAATAAGATTGGTGACCATGCTTACGGTCATACGTGATGCGTGGATAGTCACACAGGATGCATCCAGAAGGGTGATCAGAGGAGACGTTCAGATAAAGGATGAGAGGATAGTCTCCGCAGGCCCGGAGTTCAACGGCTCAGCGGACGTTGAGATAGATGCGTCAGGCGACATCGTGATGCCCGGTCTCATCAACACTCATACGCATGTTGCCATGTCGGTGATGAAGGGCACAGCGGACGACCTGCGGTTCCCGGACTTCCTGGACAGGGTATTCAGGATAGATTCGGACCGCACCGACAGGGACATGGACATCGGGACGAAGCTGGGATGCATGGAGATGATACGTTCCGGGACGACGACGTTCATGGACCTTTACTATTCTGAGGATGTGATCGCGAAAGCGACAGAGGAGGCAGGTATACGGGGAATATTCTGCTGGTGCGTCCTTGACACACAGTTCACCACTCAAAAAGGGGACCCATTGGAGAACTGCAAAAGGTTCTGCAGTTCACACAAAGGTCTCAGGAAGGGCAGGCCCGGCGTAGGGCTGCAAGGCGTGTACGTGTGTAGCGAGGACACATGCAGGAACGCAAAGCAGCTGTCCGATGACTTGAACGTTCCACTTCACCTGCATCTGTCGGAGACAAGGAAGGAAGTGAACGACCACAGGAGAAGTACGGGCATGAGGCCCGCGGAATGGCTCAGCAACATCGGCGTGCTGTCGGAAAGGACGGTCGCGGCGCATTCCGCATGGCTGACCATGAATGAGGTGAGACTCATGGGGAAAGAGAACGTATCGATAGCATCATGCCCCGTGTCCAACATGAAGCTGGCGACCGGAGGCGTCGCACCGATACCCGAGATGATTCAGAACAACGTCAACGTGTCCGTAGGCACGGACGGCAGCACTACCAACAACAGCCTGGACATGTTCGCAGAGATGAAGATACTGGGGCTGCTGCAGAAGTCCAGCAGGTGGGATGCGACGATAACGCCGGCGCAGATGTTGCTCGACTTTGCGACGGTGAACGGCGCAAAGGCCGTCGGCATGGGGAATGAGACAGGGTCGATAGAGAATGGGAAATATGCGGACATCATAATATTGGACGGGAAGGCACCGAACCTGAGGCCGCTGATGCCCGATAATATAATTTCAAATATAGTGTACTCAGCATCCTCCGGAAATGTCAGGACGGTGCTGTGCCAGGGCGATGTCGTGATGAAGGACCGCAAGATAAAGACGCTGAACGAACGGAAGGTGCTGGATGCGTCAGAGGATGCCTGGTCATACCTGTGCGGCCGATGACCGTTGAGGCGGTCGGCGACAGGGAGGCGGGCAGGTGCGGCGACAGAGAAGAATAAGGAAATATGATTAAGAGGTTTTTTTCGGTTTAACGGATCACGCCTTCCCAGATGGCCACAACTATCACTATCACACCAAGGATCGCCGCGATGAGCGCGATTATGTCCTTGTTGTTCTTCATGTAGTTCACAAGTCCGATGACGAATGCGATCAGTCCGAGCAATACAAGGCCGATCCATCCGAGATCGTCACCGAGTACGATGAACAGACCGATGACACCGGCAATGATGGCCACCAACGAGCTGTCTTTCAATATGTCCTCAATTCCAGACATAGTATCGGATATTGCTTCCGCGCATATAAACACAGCGCATACTGTATTTATAGACAAACCGCGCATATTACATATTGCGGAGAGAGGCGATGAGATGCCGAGGGTAACAGACATAATGATAATGGGGCAGACGGAACAGGACACGCTGACAGTGAGAACAAGGACGAAGGTGACGGACCTCCCGCGGCTGGTCGGCCAGGTATATCCGAAATTGTTCGCATACCTCGCGGAGCTCGGCGAGATACCGATGGACATGCCGTTCATCACATACTACAACATGGACATGAACGACCTCGATGTTGAAGTGGGCGTTCCGGTTTCAAAGACGCTGCCGCCCCGCGGAGAGATGGCCGCAGGCAGGATACCCGAAGGGAAGGCAGTGGTATGTATGTTCAGAGGCTCGTATGCGGACACAGAGAGCACATACAACGAGATGTGGAAATGGGCCGCCGACAACAACCTGAGGCCGGCTGGCACGGCGAGGGAGCATTATTTCAATGATCCGATGAGCTTCCCGGAAAGCGAACTGCTGACGAAGATAGTCCTGACATTGTCCGACCGTTGAGATCCGCCGGTCGCTATTTTAGTTATAATGAGATGTGGATGGTCCCGGCCCCATGATTTGAACAAGGGATCTGCTGATTTCAGCGGCTGCATCGGATGTTCCGAAAACCCTCTACAGTCAGCCGCTCTAGCCAGGCTAAGCTAGGCCGGGTAACTCTTGCATAAAAGACACCGTATATATATTTTAGTGAAACTTCCGTGTCTGAGTTTTTCAAAAAAGATCATCCGAAGTATCCCAGCTGGTCCTTCTGCTGACCTTCTGCGATCTCCTTTATCTTCGATGTGAACTCATCCATCTGCTGCGACCGTTCGTCCAGTTCTTTCGTATCTATGTCTACGTCCAGAATGTTCATCAGCACCTTCAGCAGGACGGCGGAGCTCTTGTGGTCTATGAAATATCCGGACGTTTCGCCCATCAGGCATGCTGCGTCGATCCCCCTAACCTGAGCCATCCCGAGTATGAGGCCGCTCGCTCCGGCTATCCCGGCGCTCGGTTCTCCGGGAACGAACGTGACACCGTGCCTCTCCAGTTCCGGTTTCATGGATGCGGACGACACGGCGCCGAGCACCCTCGGATCCTCGACAACGTTGCCGATGCCGTATCCGCCCAGAGTGAACACTTTTGATACATTCATGGATATCGCAAGGGTCACGAACTCCTCGGCAAGCTCGAACTGTCCTTCAGCGGTCATCCCCTGAAAATCGCCGAGCAGGAATATCAGGTCGTTCTTGCCCGCATCCTTTACATAATACAGTCCGTTGGACGCGAGATGCGCCACGCATTCGTGGTCAAGTGTCACCTGCGGCGGGAAATGCTTCGAGTAAACGGATGCGAACCTCTTCGCGTTGAGTTTCTCGGCAAGGTGGTCCGCAGCTATCTTACCGACATTCCCGACACCGGGAAGCCCCTCTATGAAAACCGGGTCCCTCAGATCGGGCCTCTCATCGAACTTTACGATATTTTCCATTCTCGCCATACTCCTTCACTATGCCGGTCCGCCTGTACTCTCCGTACCTGTCGTCAGGGGAATACTTCGCCGGCAACGGTGTGACGGCCGGCGAACCGCATCCGCAGACGTCCTTTAATGTGTATTCACCGCATTCAGGACATTTTCTCATCAGGGATCGCATGGTCACTTACTCTCGCGTTTCAGCACAGCCTCGCCGCCCGCTGAGACAAGGTCCTCTATCACGGCAGCCGACACGATCTTCATGACCTCTTCCGCTTCTTTGTACTCATCGGCGGTTATCACGATCCTGTACCTCGGGGCGCCCACATACTGTAACACCACATTGGCACCCTCTGCGGCCTTCTCGCCCTTCTTCATCGCATTTTTTATCAGATCGACGCCGTTGGGCGCAGATGAGCGCAGTTCAAGTATCCCTTCGATCTGCACATACGATAACGTGACGTTCTCCACGGCGACCTCCACGAAGACATCTACCCAATTGCCGCTGAACTCCTCTCTGAATTCGTCCGCCGATGCCGCAACGGTCTCGAATGCACCGTACAATGTCTCGTACGCATCCAGGACCCTGTTCCCGAAAAGGTCGTAGGCGCTGTCAACGGATATCTTCATCCTCTCGGCGATGATCTCCATTAATTTCTCAGCTTTCTTCTCATTCTTCCACTGCTGTACCTTCTCGCGCTTCTGATGTTCGTTAACGGACTTCAGCGAAAGGTCGATGTGACCTTTCGAAGAATCCACTCCCAGAACCTTGCATACCACTTTCTGGCCTTCTCTTATGAAGTCCCTGATGTATTTTACCCAGCCAGTGGTGACATCCCTGACATGGACGAACCCTTCCTTGTTGTTGTATTCGTCAAGAGTTACGAAAGCCCCGAAGTTCTTTACGTCCTTGACGGTACAGACAACAAGCTCGCCATCTTCCGGGAAGCCTCTGGCCCGGGTCATCAGCCGACCACCTCAAGCACTTCGCCCTTGATGTCGCCCACGCCGCCTCTGGGCGTGATAAGGGTCGAACCGCATACGTGGCACGTTACCGTGGTGGCAGCCCGTCTGAAGCCGATCTGCTCATTTCCGCAGTCCTTGCATTTTATCTTTACAAAATCGTTCACCATGTGATCACTCCGTCAATTCGAACTTCTTTGCTCTGAGGCACGGTTTGAGATGTGCCTTCTTGCACGTTTCGCATCTGAATCGAATGTTAACTCTCTTGGTAGGCTTCTCTCTGCCTTCCGGTTTGGGCCTCGGGAATCCTCCGTAACCTGCGGTCACCTTCCTGAATCTCCTCTGACCCCATTTCAACTCACTGGCCTTCTTCTTCTTGACCCTCTCCACATCATGCGCTGTGTGGGTCTTGCAGTGCGGACAGTAAGTCTGTATGACTCTGGGCTTCTTCATTATTTTCACCCCTATAAAGGGAACAAAGTTGCCTAATAACGATGTTGTATAAAAACCCACCTTATATTATAAAGATAGAACGCCGCAAGCACGCATACGATCACATCATGCGTACGCTGCCGTCCGCCGATGATATCACGACGGCCGTCGCAACATTCAGGAACAGCCCGTTGTCGACCACCCCTGGTATCACATTTATCCTCGACTCGATGAAGAAGGGATTATCTATGCGCTCGAACCGGCAGTCATAGATGTAATTGCCGCCGTCCGTGACGAATGTCCTTCCGTCCTTTATGCGCAGCACTGCGGTGCACCCCTGCTTCTCCAACGCCTTCTTTGTCTTCCTGTGGCCGAACATGAGGACCTCGACCGGCAGCGGGCTCATGGTCCCGAGCGCATCGACGAGTTTCGAGTCGTCAATGATTATGACCTCCTCGCGGGATGATGCGGCAACTATCTTCTCCCTCAGCAAAGCGCCTCCCAGGCCCTTGATCAGCTGCATATTCGGGTCCACCTCGTCAGCGCCGTCAATGGTCACGTCGATGGAATCGACATCGTCAATATCAACAACGGTTATCCCACATTCCTTCGCGATCCTCTCGGTCTGCACGGAAGTGGCGACGCATTTCAGTTTGAACCCTCTTTTCACAAGTTCGCCGACCCGTACTATCGCATAATACGCGGTGGATCCCGTACCGAGGCCGACGGTCATCCCGTCATTCACGAAATTATCAACCGCATATTCCGCTGCCAACTGCTTCAGGTTCACGGTCATGAATGTCATTCGGACAATGTATCGGCGAGATATTAAAGTATGGCGCCGTTACACGGGGCATGAGGTTGGCATCCCTGTACTCCGGAGGGAAGGACTCCACATTGGCGATGTACCTGGCGGAGCAGATGGGACATACGGTGGAGTGCATGGTCAGCATCGTTCCGTATTCCGGGGATTCGATGATGTTCCATGTTCCGAACACGCATCTGGTGCCCCTGCTGGCAGGGTCGATGGGCAAACGTCTCGTGACAGTGTCGACGGGCGGGAACGAAGATGAGGACATGGACGCGCTGCACCGCGCACTTTCCGGCCTTGATATAGACGGCGTGGTCACCGGAGCAGTATGGTCGGACTATCAGTGGGACCGCATGAACAGGGTGTGCGGATCACTCGGACTGGTATGTCTGGCACCATTGTGGAGAAAGGATCAGGAAATGATAATGGACGAGCTGATGGACTCGGACATATCATCGGTGATCGTGGGCGTCTTCGCGGAAGGCCTTGATGTCACTTGGCTCGGCAGGAGTGTCAGTGATTCATATGAACAATTGAAGATCATAGGATCGAAGAACCATATAAGCATAATAGGGGAGGGCGGCGAGTTCGAAACGCTGACGCTGGACTCCCCGATGCAGACGTCGGTGCTGGAGATAGAGCATGCTGAGAAGGACTGGAACGGGCACAGAGGGACGCTGAACGTCAAAAGGGCAAGATTGGTCAGGAAAGGCGCACAGCCTTCCTGACATCTTCCAGGATGACGCTCATCTCGGGAAGGACCTTCGGCATGGGTGAGCGCCATGTGTAGATTATCTTACGGTCCGTGCCGATGAGGAAGAACTCCCTGTTCGTGAACCCCTTTAACAGCGGGGAGTCCTCCACGATCGCACCGTACATCCTGCTCACTTCCTGTTTCACATCATTTATGTGGTCGTACGGTGAGCTCAGACGGTCCCTGAATGATCGGTGGCTGTCAAGCCCGTCCGGATTTATAGGGAATATGCGCACCCCTATCCTGTCGAACTCGGGCGCAAGTTCGATCATTCTGGTCATGTATGCGGTGCAGTTGATCCCGAAGTCGCCGATATAGAAGTTCAGCAGTATCGGCCCTTTTTTCAATTCATCATACAGGCGGAACTCCTTCCTGTCAACTGACGGCATAATGAAATCCGCTGCAATATCCCCTACCATCGGTCTTCTTCGGTCGATCATGTCCATCCGAAAGGTATGCGGATAGTAATCCTTTGCGGAAGGTGCGGGTCACGGATGAATGATATCATGCACATATACGGCAGGGATAGCACGCATCACACAGGCCGTCCGGTATTGAGAGGAGGTCAGCGGGCCGCGCTCACGCGATGCGCACATTGTTTATACGGAACAATATATCACGATGCATGGAAGAAAGGCTGTATCATGAGAACAACGCGGCGCTGCCGGTGATGCTGTCGCTCATAGTGGCGATCATATCCGTCGGTCTTTTGATATTCACATTGTACATAACAATGGTCACGGACGAGTTCTCACTCACCTCGAGCACCGGGACCATACTGGTAGCAACGGCCGTGATGATGATCATGCTGGCGGCGTTCCTGTTCTTACTGCGGATAAAGATCACGGTGACATACACGTCCCTGACGGTAGGGGTGTTAAGGGGCCGTGTCGTTCCCATCGAGGACATAAGATCCGTGGAGGCGGAGGACTTCAGCGCGTTCAAGGACTACTTCGGCTGGGGAGTGAAGATCGGACGCAGAGGGCTCGGCTATATCGTTGCGGGCACTAGCAGAGGGCTGCGCATATATACGAAGGAAGGCATATCACACAGTACGTCGTTCTTCATCAGCTCTAAACGGACATTTGAGTTCGAGAGCGCCATGAACGCCGCCCTGAAAGCTAAAAAGGATGACAGAGGATGATATCGCGGACGCAGGACATGTCCCCTGATGACGCTAGGGCGGGATGCCAGGCCGCTCACGGAAGCGTTCCTCAAGGGCGATGTTTTCGCGGCCATTCAAGATGTTTATATACATGAACAGTATCGCACAATCCCCGGAAGTCTGGGCAGTATACAAATGAGAAATCATTATATACTACTCAGTTATACGAGGAATGCGCGAGTCAGACGCCCTACTCTTTTTATGGGTATTGTGTTCGGCTCGCATTGATGGAGAGTCAAGATCTCCGCCTTCGGCGTGGCCTCTTGCACTCTGACGTTCGATGCTACGAATGTTCCGTTAGACGGGACATTGGTTACAAGAAGTGTGCCGCTTTAACGGGACAAACGGTGAAACATGGTAAACTGCCAGTTTCAATTTCATCCAGACGTTTTAAGACAGTCAAGGATTTGACTCCGGTTGATCCTGCCGGCGGCCACCGCTATAGGAATTCGATTAAGACATGCGAGTCGAGAGGTGCAAGACCTCGGCGGACTGCTCAGTAACACGTGGATAACATGCCCTAAGGTGGAGGATAATCTCGGAAAACTGAGGATAATACTCCATAGATCATGGATGCTGGAATGCTTCATGGTCCAAAGTTCCGGCGCCTTAGGATTGGTCTGCGGCCTATCAGGTTGTAGTGGGTGTAACGGACCCACTAGCCCATGACGGGTATGGGCCTTGAGAGAGGGAGCCCAGAGATGGACTCTGAGACACGAGTCCAGGCCCTACGGGGTGCAGCAGTCGCGAAAACTTCACACTGGGGGTAACCCCGATGAGGGAATTCCTAGTGCTAGTACAGAGTATTAGCTTTTCTTCAGTATAGATAGCTGGAGGAATAAGGGCTGGGTAAGACGGGTGCCAGCCGCCGCGGTAATACCCGCAGCCCGAGTGGTGGTCGATATTATTGAGTCTAAAACGTTCGTAGCCGGTTCGATAAATCCTTGGGTAAATCGGTCAGCTTAACTGACCGACTTCCGAGGAGACTGCCGAACTTGGGACCGGGAGAGGCTAGAGGTACTTCTGGGGTAGGGGTAAAATCCTGTAATCCTGGAAGGACCACCGGTGGCGAAGGCGTCTAGCTAGAACGGATCCGACGGTGAGGAACGAAGCCCTGGGGCGCAAACGGGATTAGATACCCCGGTAGTCCAGGGTGTAAACGCTGCAGACTTGGTGTTGGGGATCCTTTGGGGGTGTCCAGTGCCGGAGAGAAGTTGTTAAGTCT
>JAITWO010000020.1 GCA_031285205.1 Methanomassiliicoccaceae archaeon
TGGACGTATCACCGCAGAGAAGGCTCGACATAGCGCTGCGCAACATAAGCAGAGGCGTAGTGGCCGCATCCACGAACAACAAGAAGGCGATCCATGAGTGCATCGCCGATGAACTGATACTTGCGGCGAAAGGCGATATGACGTCGTTCGCCGTCACTAAGAAAGAAGAGATCGAGAGGGTCGCGCAGTCGGCCCGCTGAGCGGGGTGTCGGTCATGGGAAGGAAAGAAGATAACATCAAGAAAGCGACCGTGCTGATGTCGAAACCGGAATTCATAAGGAACATAGGCACAGCGGCGCACATAGACCACGGGAAGACAACGTTCTCGGACAATCTGATCGCAGGTGCGGGAATGATGTCCGAAGAGCTGGCAGGTAAGCAGAGGAACCTGGACTTCGATGAGCAGGAGGCAGCCCGCGGCATAACGATCAACGCCGCGAGCGCGTCGATGGTGCACACCGTCGAGGGGAAGGAATACTTGCTGAACCTCATCGATACGCCGGGCCACGTGGACTTCGGCGGCGACGTCACGAGAGCGATGAGAGCGCTGGACGGAGTTTACATACTCACATGCGCGGTCGAAGGCATGATGCCTCAGACCGAGACGGTCATAAGACAGGCGCTCAAGGAGCGCGTCAGGCCGATGCTGTTCGTGAACAAGGTCGACAGGATGATCAACGAGTTGCAGATAACGCCGGAGGCGATGATAGAGAAGTTCTCGAAGATCGTCGCCGAGGTGAACAAAAGAATATATGATATATTGCCCGCGCCCCTGAACAAGGAGTGGCAGGTGAAGATCGAGGACGGCACAGTCGCATTCGGGTCGGCATACCATAACTGGGCGATATCCGCGCCGTTCATGAAGAAATCAGGGATCACATTCAAAGATGTGTTCAACTACCTGAAAGAGGACAGGCAGAAGGAACTGGCCAAGAAGTCCCCGCTGCACGCAGTGATATTGGACATGGCGATACACCACACCCCCAACCCGGTGGTCGCGCAGAAGAGGCGTATACCGGTCATATGGAAAGGGGACCTCGAATCACCGATAGGGAAGCAGATGCTCAGCTGTGACAAGGACGGGGACGTCGCACTGATGGTGAACAAGATCATCGTCGACCCGCACGCCGGCGAAGTGGCGATAGGCAGGCTGTTCTCAGGAACTGTGAAGAGAGGGCAGACGCTGTACATCGCAGGGATATCGAACCCGCAGAGGGTCCAGACGGTCGCGTTCTCGGTGGGTGCCGACAGGATAGCGGTGGACGAGTGCTGCGCAGGGAACATCGTGGCGGTATCGGGACTGAGGGACGCGGTCGCTGGTTCGACCGTCTCATCACTGAAGGACATGGAACCGTTCGAGAAGATGACCCACTATTCTGAGCCGGTCGTCACAAAAGCGATAGAGGCGAAGCACATGAAGGACCTTCCGAAACTGGTGGAGGTGCTCAGGTCAGTGGCCAAGGCGGACCCGTCGCTGAACATAGAGATAAACAATGACACAGGGGAGCACCTGCTGTCCGGCATGGGCGAGCTGCATTTAGAGATCACAGAGTACCGCATAGTCAATGACCACGGCGTCGAGATAGTATCGTCAGCGCCGATAGTTGTCTATCAGGAAGGCATCAAGAAGAAGGCCGGCCCGTTCGAAGGAAAGTCGCCGAACAAGCACAACAAGTTCTACTTCGAGGTCGAGCCGCTGGAACAGGCGATCGTCGACGCCGTGAAGAGGGGCGACATCGATCCGGGAGCGAAGATAAAGGACCCCAAGGTGATGGCGAAGACGCTGTCGGACCTCGGGATGGACAAAGAGGAGGCCAAGGGCGTTGTGATGTTCAAGAACAACAACCTGCTCCTTGACGCCACCAAGGGGATACAGTACCTGCATGAGACGATGGAACTGATCAAACAGTCGTTCGAAGAGGCGATGGTGCAGGGGCCGCTGGCCAACGAGAAGGTGGCAGGCCTTAAGGTCAGATTAGTGGATGCGAAGCTCCACGAGGACACGATACACAGAGGGCCCGCACAGGTCATCCCGGCAGTAAGGCAGGGGATATATGGTGCCATGTGCTTAGCCGGAAGGTCGCTGGTGGAACCGGTGCAGAAGGTGTTCATCAGCGTACCGCAGGACTACATGGGCGATGCGGTCCGCGAGGTACAGTCGCGCCGCGGAGTGATACTCGATATGGGACAGGAGGACATAAACGCCACCGTCTCAGCGAAATGCCCGGTATCGGAGATGTTCGGGTTCGCATCGGCGATAAGGGGTGCGACGCAGGGGCGCGCGCTCTGGTCCACCGAGAACGCAGGGTTCGAGCAGATCCCGCATGAACTTCAGGATAAAGTAGTGAAGGAGATAAGGACGCGCAAAGGACTGAACCCGGAGCCGTACGATGCAGCCTACTACTCAGGGTGAGGGTAACCTTAAATATGAAGGATAGTATGGAGAAAAAAATCATACCTATATGATATTAAATAGGAGGAATCAAAATGGCAGAGAAAGAGCACATGAACTTGGTAGTGATCGGGCACGTCGACCACGGTAAATCCACGCTGGTCGGTAGGATCCTTTTGGAGACCGGTGCGATCGAGCCCCATATCATCGAAAAGTACAAGAAGCAGTCAGAAGAGAAAGGAAAAGGGTCCTTCGCCTTCGCATGGGTCATGGACGGCCTCAAGGAGGAGAGGGAGAGAGGTGTCACGATCGATGTGGCACACAAGAAATTCTTCACGGAGAAGTTCTATTTCACTATAATTGACGCCCCCGGCCACCGTGACTTCGTCAAGAACATGATCACCGGTACGAGCCAGGCAGACGCAGCCATAATCACCTGCTCCGCGATCGAGGGACCGCAGGCGCAGACGAAGGAGCACATATTCCTTGCAACGACACTCGGTGTCAAGCAGATCATCGTTGCCATCAACAAGATGGACGCGGTGAAGTATGAGGAAGCAAAATACAAGGAAGCCGTGGCAGCGATGAGCAAGATCTTCGCGATGGTCGGCATAAAGGCAGAGAACATACCGTTCATACCCGTATCCGCATTCGAAGGCGACAACGTTAAAGCGATATCCGCAAAGACGCCGTGGTACAAGGGAAAGACGCTCCTGCAGACACTCGACACGCTCACAGTACCGGCGAAGCCGACGGACAAGCCGCTCAGGCTGCCCGTTCAGGATGTGTACACGATCACAGGTATCGGAACGGTCCCGGTAGGACGTATCGAGACTGGTGTCCTGAAACCTAACATGAAGGTCTCGTTCCAGCCGTCGAACGTCATCGGTGAGGTCAAATCGATCGAAATGCACCACGAGATACTGCCGCAGGCGCTACCCGGTGACAACGTCGGGTTCAACGTCCGCGGAGTGGCAAAGAACGACATCAAGAGAGGTGACGTGGCAGGCCCGGTGGACAATCCGCCGTCCGTCGCAAAGACATTCACCGCGCAGATCGTCGTCCTGAACCACCCGTCGGTGATCACGGTAGGATACACCCCGGTGTTCCACTGCCACACCGCACAGGTTGCATGCAGGTTCGTCGAACTGGTGAAGACCATCGACCCGAAGACCGGACAGGCAAAGGAGACCAACCCGCAGTTCCTGAAGACAGGTGACATCGCCGTTGTGAAACTCGAGCCGAGCAAGCCGATGGTCGTTGAGACGTCAAAGGAATTCCCGCAGCTCGGAAGGTTCGCCATCAGAGATATGGGCCAGACCGTTGCCGCAGGAATGTGTACCGAGGTCGAAAAGAGGTAAAACCTCTTCTTTCCTTAATTTTTAAAAAGGTCAGAACATGTCACAGCGAGCAAGAATCTCACTCAGCGGGACAGACCCGCAGAAGGTAGACGGAGTATGCGAGCAGATCAAAGGGATCTCTCAGAGGACTGGCGTCAACATCCGCGGCCCCGTCCCCCTTCCCACGAAGAAGCTTAGGGTCCCGTGCAGGAAGAGCCCCGACGGAGAGGGGAGCGAAACATGGGACCGCTGGGAGATGCGCATCCACAAGAGGCTCATCGACCTTGATGCTGACGAGAGGGCATTGAGACAGCTGATGCGTATCCAAGTGCCCGACGGCGTGAACATTGAGATCGTGCTCCGCAGCACTTGAAACGGTTTACCATTTTGATATCCGATCGCACCGGCCCACGCCGGTGCGATCACCCAATATCACTGTCTTTTAGTGGTGCTGTTCGGTAAGACCATCATTCACGTCAGTATGATTCCAGCCCCTTCTGATATAAGGAAATCAGATGGCAGCTCAGACAGTGAGCAGAGTAAAATATGTGCTTACGCTTCACCTACATGATGAGAAGCGATGCGATAAAGAAAGGCATAGAGAAGGCACCTGCCAGAAGCCTCCTGCGCGCTGACGGATTGGATGACAGGGACATGGAGAGGCCGTTCATAGGCATCGCCAACTCATGGAACGATATCGTTCCCGGGCACATTCATCTGAATGAGATAGCGGACGCCGTCAGGGACGGAATAAAAGAGGCCGGTGGGGTGCCGTTCACGTTCGGCGTCCCAGCGGTGTGTGACGGCATAGCCATGGGCCACAGCGGGATGAGGTTCTCACTGGTATCAAGGGAGACGATATCCGATGCATGTGAGATAATGATCGAGGCCCACTCACTGGACGGGTGGGTGGGGGTCACGAACTGTGATAAGATCACTCCCGGAATGCTGATGGCCGCCGGAAGGATGAATGTTCCCGCGATACTGATCACAGGCGGGGCGATGGATCCCGGAAACATCAACGGGAAGGATGCGGACCTTCAGACAGTGTTCGAAGCCATAGGGGAGTTCAAGGCGGGCAACGCCAACGAAGCACAGGTGAAAAAGGCGGAATGCGCCGCATGCCCCGGGAAGGGAAGTTGCTCCGGTCTGTTCACAGCGAACACGATGGCATGTCTCACCGAGACCTTGGGATTGAGTGTCACTGGATGTGCCACATCGCTTGCAACCGATGAAAAGAAATTACTGTTGGCAAAAGAAACGGGAAAGAAGATCGTGGAACTGGTGAAGAAGGACATCAAGCCGCGTGATATGGTGAAAGAAGGGTCATTCCGGAACGCGATACGCGTGGACATGGCAATAGGCGGGTCAACGAACACGGTGCTACATCTTCCGGCGATAGCCAGGGAGTTCGGTGTTGATCTGAGCATAGACGAATTTGACAGGATATCAAGAGAAGTGCCGCACATAACGTCAATGAGGCCCGGAGGGCCGTACAGTATGCGTGATCTTGACAGCGCAGGAGGAATGCCGGCGGTCCTGAACCGCCTGATCGGTATGATGGAGGATGCGGACACCGTGTGTGGCAAACTGAAAGATATCGCAAAAGCATCTGCCGTCAGAGATGATGAGGTACTGAGGCCGCTGAACAGGCCGTTCCATAAGGAAGGCGGGATAGCGATCTTAAAAGGGAATCTTGCGCCGAAGGGCGCCGTGATAAAGCAGTCTGCCGTCTCAGAGAAAATGAGGTCATTCATCGGCCCGGCGAAGGTATATGATTCGGAGAAGGACGCGATGGACGCGATAATGTCCCGGAAGGTCGTTCCGGGGGACGCGGTCATAATAAGGTACGAAGGCCCCAAAGGCGCACCCGGGATGCCCGAGATGCTGTCCCCGACAAGCCTGATCGCAGGGATGGGGCTGGGCGACAGCGTCGCACTGATAACCGACGGAAGATTCTCCGGAGCGACAAGAGGAGGATGCATAGGCCACGTATCGCCGGAGGCATACGACAAAGGCCCGTTGGCGGCGGTGAAGGATGGTGATATGATAGAGATAGACATATCGGCAAGGAAGCTGAATGTAAAACTCTCAGATGAGGATATACAGAAACGTCTCAGGGATGTTAAGGCGCCTGAGAAGAAATTATCCGGCGTTCTGAGAAAGTACCGTTCTCTGGTGAGTGACAGCTCTGAAGGGGCGCACCTTTACAGGTGATCCAAGTACTCTTTGCCGAGTTCCATGAGCTCAGTGAACTTATCCGGGTCATCGGAGAGCGAAGCCCTCATAACTTCCCTGAACGCCCTTTCATAGACGCCCCACATCTCTCCGGAATTATCGTTCATGGATTGTATCGCATGATATAATGAAGCGTTCTCTTTGGACACTGGCACACTTGTCCTCAGAGTGTTGTTGAATGTTGTCGAGGCAGCATCCTTCAACTCATCCATAGATACGCCGGAGAGTCTTAAAGCCGTGAAGAATACGATATTCGAAGCGTGCGCGAACGCCATGGAATAGGCCATGAGCTCATCATGCCGTTCAACAGAGGTGATCACTATGTTCGCACCGTCATTATCAAAAAGTTCTTTCGCTTCCTTCACCGCCTCATCACATCCGCAGTCACATATCAGTACATTGCGGCCGGCCATCGAAGATGCGGAAGGTCCGAACATCGGGTGCACGGAACATACCTTTCTGCGTTTCGCCATCTCTTTGATCTGTTCCGAGAACGGCGTTTTTATTGACGCTATGTCAAATATCAGCGTATCCTTTCTGCAGATGCGGTCCGCATCCTTCAGCACGGAACCCACTGAGGACATCGGAACGGATATGACAACAACGTCCGCACCCCTCATATCGTTCACGTCACCAACGGAAATATCAACGATCTTCACTTCAGCACCCATGCTCTCAAAGTAACGGGATATCCACTGCCCCATCTTCCCGCTTCCGCCGATGACGGTCATCTTTGAAGAGCATCTTTTTCTTGTGACTTTTGACTGAAGTTCCACAGAAGCGGAGATCAATATCTTACAGACGGCCTCGGCGGCATCCTCAGACAATGACGTGCCCTTCGCGATCTTCCTGTATCGTTCGATGACCGCCTTCTCAACATCATGGTTCCTGAGCGGTATGCCCGCATCTTTCTTCAGGAGGCCGATCTTCATCGCAGTGTCGTTCCTCTGTATCATCAGATCGACGATCCTCTCGTCAATGGCCTCGATATTCTTCCTGAGCTGTTGCAGATCGTCCATCATATCGCCTCGCTCACTGACACATCGGCCAACACCAATGCGGTGACCGCCTCCACCACGGAAACGGCCCTGGGCACTATGCAGGGGTCATGTCTTCCTTTGACCGATATCACCGTTTCCTTCATGGACGAGAGGTCAACGCTCCTCTGTTCTTTGGATATCGACGGAGTAGGTTTGAACGCAACACGGAACACGAGCGGCATGCCGTTGCTCATGCCGCCGACGATGCCGCCCATGTTGTTGCTCATAGCTTTGACGGAATCGTTATCAATGAAGTATTGGTCGTTGCTTTCAGATCCCCTCATCTTCGCAAGCGCGAACCCTCCGCCGAATTCGATCCCCTTTACTGCGGGTATGCCGAACACCGCCTTCGATATCACCGCATCCAGCGAATCGAACCAGATGCCCCCGAATCCTGTCGGCAGCCCGGTGACGATACACTCAACAACACCGCCGACGCTGTCACCGTCCTTCGATGCGCTTATGATCTCGCCGCGGATGCGATCATCAAGCTCCGGCGAGCATGCGCGCGTCGCATGGTCACGGGAAGCGAGGGCGTCCTCCATGTCCCGTTCCATTTCATCAGATACGCTGCCCACGGACCGCGTGAACGCAGCCACCTTTATGTTCATCGGGGACAGCATCTGCTTCGCGATGCTGCCCGCGGCAACTATCGGTGCCGTCAGGCGGCCCGAGAACTGCCCTCCCCCCTTTATATCATGGTCTTTCCATTTCACCATCGCCGGAAGGTCGGCGTGTCCCGGCCTTGGTATGTTCACTATTTCTTTATATTTCGAGCTGTCGACATTCTTGTTGGCGATGATCATCCGTATCGGCGACCCGTCGGCCGCCCCGTCCTTCAGGCCGGAGAGGATCTCAACATGATCGTCCTCTGTCCTCGGCGTCCCTATGCCGTCCTTCGGCTTCCTGAGGCTCATTTCGTTCCTGATCTCATCGGCCGAGATGCGCATCCCGCGCGGTATGTTATCAAGTATGCATCCCACATGTGCATCATGGCTCTTCCCGAACAGATGCATCCTGATGTTGTTCCCGAGAGTGTACATCATTGAACCTCCGCATCAATGCCCAATTTTTTCATATGCTCTGTGAACAGAGGGTATGAGATATCATAGCAATTACTCTTTCTCATCGTCACGGGGTCATTGCATATGAGCGACGCCACCGCACCCGCCATCAGTATGCGGTGGTCCTCGTGATGTTCCATGGCGCCTCCTTTCAATCTTCTCACTCCGTTGATGACGCATCCGTCATCTGTTTCCGTGACGGACGCACCAAGCGCGGATAACATGTTCACAGTGGCCTTGATGCGGTCGCTCTCTTTGAACCTGAGCTGCGGCGCACCGTACAGCCTGCTGCTTCCTTTGGCGGTGCTGAGAAGGACCGCCACGATCGGGAACAGGTCCGGTATGTCGCCCATGTTCACGTCAATGCCGTTCAGGTCTGCGGAAGAGGAGGTTATCTCATTTCCTTTCAGGATGATGTCGGCACCGGCGTCCCTCAGGATGCCGACTATCATCTTGTCACCCTGCGGGTCGTCCATGTCGATATTCCTTACCGTCACGGAACCCCTCAGCGCACCGGCGACCAGCGGGAATGCCGCAGATGACATATCTGACGGAATGACAACATCACAGCCGTCATATCCCGTCCCTCCGCGGACGGATATATTGCCGCCGCGGATGTGAACATCAGAGCCGAACCGCTGCATCATGTTCGCGGTGATGTCAACATACGGTCTGGAAGAAAGCCCTCCCTTTATCCCTATCACGGTATCATCAGGGAGCATGGGGGCGGCGATCATCAGTGATGATACGAACTGTGAACTGATGTCGCCGCGTATGCTCACGTTCCCTCCTCTGTTCGGGCCGCAGACGGTCACGGGCGCCCTTCCGTTATCTGAGGTGCATCTTACGCCCATTTCGGAAAGGGCGTCAAGGAGCGGCCCCATGGGCCGCGAGCGAAGCGACTCATCCCCGGTTACGGTCACAGGGGAACCGAACATTGATGCGATGCCGGTGAACAGGCGCATCGTCGTTCCCGAATTCTCTGCATCCACTGTGCCGGACGGAGCATGCGGATTCTTATTGGATATTCTGATATCATGTCCGCATCTTCTCACATCCGCACCTATCGCGGCAGCGGCACCGAGCGTCGCCCTCGTGTCCTGGGAGTTCAGCGCGTTGGCGATGACGCACTCTTTCGATGACAGCGACGCCAGGAAGAACGCCCTGTGCGTATGGCTCTTCGACGGCGGAGGCGTCAGCACGCCGTTCACTTCCTTTCCAGAGAATCTCACTGTTTCATCATAACGGGTCATAAGGTCACCTCGTCCGGGTCACAATGGCTTCATGTCCGCAATGATCCAGATCATTCAGGAATGATGGCCCTTCATTCTTTTTCACCACGATCGATATCGCCGGTCCGGTGCCTGACATCCCGGCGGCCGCCGCGCCCATGTCCATCGCTCTGTCAGCGATGCTGTTGTCCGCGCCGACGGCACGTGCGACCAGCGATCCGTTCTCGATGAGCGCGGAATACCAATCTCTTTCCGCGACCTTCGCCAACCTTGCCATATCGTCGGCAAGCATACGGAACCTTTCCCTATCGATCGTGTGCTTGCGTATCCTCTTTTCGGGGACCAGAAGGATGACATCATGCTCTTTCACACGAGCGCGTTTAAGCAACGTATTGTTTCCGTTATCGGTGATCACCAGCCCGCCGAGATGGCATGCGCAGGCATCGTCGAACGCTCCGGTGACCGTCACTTTGGCATCAACGGCGCACCTGACGCCCAGTCGTATCATTTCCAGCACATCATCATCAGAGGCACCGAAACCTGCGATGCCGTATTCTCTGGATATCAGCTCAGAAACGGATGAGACTATGGCGTTGCATGCGGAGCTTGAACTTTTCAAGCCTCTCGAAATAGGGATGTCAGAATCAACGGTCAGGGACCACCCTTCCGGTTCATCTATCCCGAAATGCCGGAACGTGTCACGGACGCATATCCTTGCCATTCCGGTATCTTCGGCGGGATCGTTCATTATATTGACGGTGCGTTCGTTCCCTCCGGTCCTGAATCTTGCATTTGTGGTCATATCAATTCCAACAGCCGCGCCGATGCCGCAAGGTATCGCGTTGATGACGGTTATGGCGCCGTGCGACATCATACGGCATTCCTCATCACACTGAACGGGACTCTCCCGGAAGTGAACAGCTCAAACGACCTTACGCCCTGGTGGGCCAGCATATCCTCTCCTCTCACGATGCTGCATCCTCTTCTTTCGGCGATATCATTCAGATGGGTCCTTCCGTAGACCATATCGAATATCGTCTGCCGGACATCTATCTGATCGATCCTTATCGGATATTCAGATGCATCGTTCTCAGTGTTCAGGGGTATGCAGTTCACTATGATGTCATATCCTTTCACGGCGACGGAGGTCCTTTCCCTCGCCGTTACCGAAAGGTCCGACGCTATTTTTTTCGCAGCGGCCACGTTACGGCCCGTGACCGCGGCAGTGCATCCGTTCTCGGAAAGGAAGTATGCGCAAGACCTCGCCGCCCCTCCGGACCCCAATATCAATGCCCTTTTTCCCCTGACATCAATGCCGTTCATCTTCAATGCCATCTCTATCCCGTGAACATCGGTGTTGTACCCTTTCAGCTTTCCGTTGTCATTAACAACGGTGTTCACCGCTCCTGTCGCATCGGATATCTTATCGCATGCATCCAAATAATTGATGATGTCCGTCTTGTAGGGTTTCGTGACATTCACGCCTCTGATATCAAAGCCGAGGATGAACTCGTCCGCACGGTCTACGGAGGGCGTATCGAACGTCAGATATTTTCCGCGGACGCCCGAATGCATGAAGGCTGCATCATGCATCGCCGGCGATCTCGTGTATCCGATCCCGGAGCCTATTATGCCGGTGATCAGAAGATCATCGTCCATTTGTCTCATCTCGTGAACGCTGAGCTGTCCTGGGGCCGTTGCCTTTCCCACGTAAGCGAACGTGAACTCATTGCCCATCCGTTCCTGGCGGATGCGGGTGATCTTCCCCAGTTCACCCATACCGATGATCACATGCTTCCTGCAGATGCGCCGGGAGGCGTCAAGGAGCGCAACGGCATCGCTCAGAGAGTTCGCCGCGAACGCCCCCTTCACGATGTCGCCGTCCGTCCGTCCGAGTATATCGATGATCGTCTCAGCACACGGAGTGCGATCGAAATTGTGATGAGATGATATCACAACGGATGCTCCGGAGCCGCTGACCGCGGCCCTGTCCGCATCTCCGACATCTGCCATCCATCCCTCCGGTATCATGGATGCGATGACATCCCCTTTGAACGATATCAGCCCTGTCTGACCCTTTTTCAATATATTAGAGGGGACATCACCGAACACATCTGTGCGTATCTCTATGATATCCGCTGATGCGATATCATTTGAATCAATGTCCTCAACAGAGCCGAGGGATGCGCAGATCCTCATCATATCTCCTTTATCTTCTCATCCACGGACATGCCGAAGTGCCTGCCGCCGTCCTCAATGAAGGCCAATACCTCATCGCCCTTCTTCAGTTCGTTCACTGATACGGAACCGTCAGGGGTCACAAGCTTCACTGTCTCGGCATTCTGCAGCACGGTGGTGTATTCATCCTTACCATGCACGGCGGTGACAATGAGCATCGGCCTTATCTCAGCTTTGCATCGCCCTATGGATGCGGCCTTCGTGCCGCCTTCTCTGTTCACCAGCAGCACGTCGTCACCGGCACGCAGCTCGGATAGATATCTGGTCTTTCCGTCGGGCATCTTTATGTATGCGTGCACAGCGCCCGCATTCACTCTGAAAGGGCGTGCGGCCACGTAGCCGTTCTCTTCGCTCTCAGACTGCACAAGGAATAAACACGATGACTGCGAACCGATGAGCATCCCCTCCCCCGGCACCATTGATGAACACGTATCGATGCATATCCTGTCGCCGGTCTGGATGTTCCTGACGCTCATGACCTTGACAGGCGTGAGCGCGACCTTGGAGGAGGCGTTCGCATTTTTTATTATGTCGCCGACGCGGCCCGGCTCATTCACATCGATGACAATTCCGTCGGTGCCCTTCTCAAGGATGCTGCAGCAGAGGACAGCTTCGTCAGAGGATGAGACGCAGGCCATGATCTTCGTCTTTCCGGCAGATGCGGCTATGAGGTTCTCGAACGGGATGACGGACCAGTCCCCAGTGGAAACAACCATCACATCGATCTTTCCGCAAAGGGCCATCGCCTTTTTCTGGTCGCCGGGGCTCCTGATATCAATAACGATGCCTGAAACATCTCCTGTCAACTCGCCGCCCCTGTTCAATATAAGGCTGAACTTCCCGAGCGACGAGAACTTCTCATCCCCCGGGCGGACAATGAATCTGTTTATACCGTTCTCGAGTCCCGATATCAGTAGTTTCTTTCTTGCGCTTTCCTTATCCGGGACGTCGGCCCTCATCCATATCTCTTTCATCATCATCACTCATTTTAGCAGCTTTGCCGCTTCCTTGACGCTCAGGCCCTTTACCACGATGCCGGATATCGCCTGGGTCATGGCCTTGGGAGACTTGTGCTGGAATATGTTCCTTCCTATTGAAACACCCTTCCCTCCCGCCTCTATGGAATCATGGACCATGTTCAGTATGTCCATGTCCGAATCCATCTTAGGTCCGCCGGCTATAAGCACCGGCGCCAGGGCGCCTCTGACGACCCTCTTGAAACTGTCGATGTCGCCGGTGTAACTGACCTTGATGAGGTCCGCTCCCAACTCCGTTGCCACCCTGGCGCAGTGCGCCACAGTGTCCGGATCGAACTGGTTCTTAACGGTCGGGCCGCGTGCGTATGCCATCACGAGCAGCGGCATCCCCCACTCCGAACAATCCCTTGATACTTTTCCGAAATCGGAGAGCATCTGCGGCTCACTGTCGGCACCGAGGTTCACGTGTATGGAGACAGCGTCAGCGCCGAGCTTTATCGCCTCTTCCACTGTCGCCACCAACACCTTCGTGTTGGACGTCGACCCGATGCTGGTCGACGCAGACATGTGCAATATAAGACCGACATCATGCCCCTCGGTCCTGTGGCCGTACGGGATTATGCCCTTTTGCATCAGAACTGCCGTAGCGCCACCGTCGCTGACCGCATTCACTGTCTTCTTCATATCTATTATGCCGTCCACCGGACCTATGGATATGCCGTGGTCCATCGGTACGATGACGGCGTTCCCCGTCCTCCTGTCTATTATCCTTTCTGTGCGGATGTTCTTCCCGAACATTTTCTAACACCTGTGATACATGCTAACACGTGACATAGTATTTCAACTTTGCCCGTGAATGGAACGAAAAGGAGTACGAAAGTATTATATTATATTCCTTAATACTCGGTCACTACGGGCAGATAGATCAGCTGGAAGATCGCATGCTTTGCAAGCATGAAGTCGCGAGTTCAAATCTCGCTCTGTCCACTCATGATCTTTCATTCACTGTTGAAGTTCAGGCGGACGGTCCCGTCCTGACCCGGGAGCAGGAATGTTTTCAACGTTGTTCAAAATGTATGACCTCCGTTTTTTCATAGATGACCGTATAGAAATCAAGCACGGAAGCATCTATACAACCATGTAGATGTTTTAAACATGTTTTAAACATTTTTTTTCAGATTTCTGTAATATTATAACCTTTTCGCAAAATTTTTAATCGGCGTTAAAAGGCTTTTTATACGCATCATCGGATATAACTGAATGAGTATGAGATCAGTTGACCGAATGGATGACAGGCCGAAGGACGATGACAGCATGGGCGGCCGGATGGACAGAAGAGATAGCGGCATGTCCGGGTCCAAGAAGAATAAGGACAAAGGATCGGACATGTCATCGGCGATGGCGGACGGCGGCATAGGCAAAAAGATGAAGTAACCGTTGAACTGTCAAGGTGTTATCACGGACGAGAGGATAATCATCATAGCGGAAGGGTTGAAAGGCATGAACAACGCCGCCGTGGAACTTATCAGGAAACAGGATTATGATGAGGCGGAAAAAATGTTCGAGTCCGCCGAGAGCACATGCAGGATCTTCCAATACAATGAAGGGATAGGGATGATAAGAACATCCATGGCGAACCTTTCCGTGATAAGGGGGAACATAGCCGAAGCGTTGACGCACATAGAGGTTGCCATTGAATCATATCCGCAATGCAAGGAAAAGGACGAGGCATGCGCACTGTGCAGGAAGCTCGCACTCATCGCACTGGACATCGGGATGAAGAAGGAGAACGCCGGCGATCTGGCCGGCGCGCTGGAGTTATTCGAAAGGACATTGCCGCATCTCAACGAAAAACGGGCGGTGCCTGTTGCCAATGAGATCAGGAAGATCAAAGCTCACTTAGGCAGAGCGTGAGCAGACGCAAAACAAAGAAAGGATATTTTTAAGAACGGTATGCGGCATATGCGCATACCATGAGATTTGCCGGGCGCACCGAGGACCTAATAGAGTCATACATAATGAAACTGATAGCGGTGTCCAAAGAAAAAGGGATGATATCGTTCGCAACAGGCCTCCCTGACAACAGATTACTGGACACGGACGGCATGGCCAAGGCTGCCGCAAAGGTATTCGAGGACGCGGATGAGGCGAGGGATGCGATGCAGTACAGCGTCACCAAGGGGATGCCGGCGCTGAGAAGGAAGATAGCGGCGAGATGCCGCACCGAGATGAATTTCAATGTATCGGAAGAGAATGTCTTTGTCATAAACGGGTCACAGGAGTGCTTCGACCTCATAGGAAAGATGATCCTGGACAAAGGTGACGTGATGGCGGTGGACAATCCGGGATATCTCGGTGCGCTGCAGTCGTTCTCCCTGTACGGGCCGGAGTTCAAAGGAATAGAGATGAGCGACGGCGGCCCGGACACGGAACAACTCAGAAATGTCCTGAAGGGCCGCCCGAAATTATATTACAGCATACCGAACCATCAGAACCCGTCAGGCTTCAGTTATTCCGCGGAAAAGAGAAAAGAGGTCGCTGAACTGATATCATCATCGGACTGCATCATGGCAGAGGACGACGCATACGGAGAGCTCGGTTTCGAAGGAAGGATCGGACCCCCCGTAAGGTCGATGACCGGCAACGTCATATTGACAGGATCGTACTCGAAGACCATATCCCCCGGCATGAGGGTGGGGTGGATGATCGTCCCCGATGATATGATAGAGATGACGATGAAGTGCATCGAATCATCATTGCTTCACGCGAACACGTTCTCACAGGCTGTGATGAACAAATATCTTGAGATGTTCGATCTTGACGCCCACCTGCGCCGGATAAGGAAGGAATACAAGAGGAAGTGCGGCCTGATGCTGGACCTTCTTGACGATCATCTTCCGTCGGAACTGATCTGGAACAGGCCGAACGGAGGGATGTTCATCTGGCTCAGGACAAAGGAGGGGACGGATGCAATGAAACTTTACGATTCAGCATTAAAGAACAAATTGGTGGTGATGCCCGGACGCCCCTTCCATATAGACGGAGGGATGAACACGATACGGCTGAACTACGCGACCGCTGACGATGAGGATATCAAGGAAGGTGTCGGAAGGCTGGCGAAGGCATACGAAGGCCTGTTCTGACACCCACAGGACGGACGCGCGGATAAGATATTATGTTAAGATGGCCATCCGTGTGCAATGATAATCGATTCGCATATACACATATGGCACAGGAAGATGCTTCCCGATCAGGCGATAAAGAATTATCTGATGCCTTTGCTGGAATATGCGGACCAGTTCGACGGTTTCATGGACTTCGACCTTGACGCCGAATCCCCATTCTGGGATTATGAGGTGGCATTGAACGAGTTCACGGAATCCATGGACGTCAACAGGATCGACAGATCGATCGTCCTGGCAACGGATTTCGGACTGGTCAATGAGGGGAGAATGTCCAACGAGGAGTACATCGATTGGCTGTACGGCATATGTGCCGGCGACAGCCGTCTGGAGCCGTTCATAGGCGTCGACCCGAACAGGGGAGATCCCGGACTGAAGATGATCGAACGGCTCGTGAAGAAGTATGAGCCGCGCGGCATAAAGGTGTACCCGGCGACCGGCTTCTTCCCCGACGAAGATAGATTCTCAAAATACTGGAAGCTGATAGATGATCTCGGCCTGACGGTCGTGACGCACGCAGGCATGGCGCTGCCTCCGCTTGACGAAAGATACTGCCATCCGGTGAATCTGATAAAAGTGGCGGAGAGACATCCGGACATGAAGATAATAATAGCGCACCTCGGCGGGAAGTTCCATAATGAGCTATTTGATGTGATGGATAAGTGCGAAAATGTCTACACGGACTGCTCGGCGCTACAGGGGTGGCTTCCGTCGGAACCCGATGTCGTGTATTCGAGACTGAGGGATACGGTAGGAAGATACCCTAAAAGGGTCGTTTTCGGAACCGATTTTCCGTTATATGACACACATTACACCACAATGCAGTTCATACGACTCATAAACGAAGGGGACTGGGGGACGCAGCGGATGAAAGAGGACCTTTTAGGGAACAACATGGCAAGGATCCTCGGGATGATATGAAGTAAAGCCATTAACTGCCCGCCAGGCACTATAATGTAATATATCTGAGGATCAATGCACATACGATGGATATCGCGGATGCACTGCTGTCAAACAACGTACCGGAAGCAACATTGGCGCTTGGCGGGATACTCGCGGTGATAATGACCCTGCTCTACCTGAGGGACTCCCGTTCCGTTATCTACAAGCTGATGATGATCGTCTGTCTCGCATTCGGCGTATATATGGCGGTGATCGCGTTCAATACGTACGGCACCACGCACTGGGCCATGACAACATGCATAATAATGGCGGTGGCTGCGTTCACGCTCATAATAAGGCCGTTCAAGGAGGTGCACTTCGCGGTGATCATTGCACTGCTGGTCATGGGCCTGGGGTATCTGTTGCTTGGCGGCCTGGTCGATACGCAGCTGGAGTTCCTGACGGAGAAGTGGCCGAGGATCGCACTGGCGGTGGTGGCAGGCGTATTTGTGTTTTCGCTTCTCCATATGGTCGAATCCATAGTGAAAATGGCCGGCAAGATACTGAACGCATGGCCCATACTGCTGATACTGGGGATCGTCTGCATCATCGAGGCGGCAATGGTCTTCACGGGGCACGGTTCCGTATACGATTTCATAGAGTCAGAGTTCATCAACAAGTGATGCATCATCAGGAACGATGATACAGGCACACATCTTTGTATACTACAGTATTGATTAAGGGATATGCCAAAATTGTCAGAATTGATCGCAGAAGGCAAAGAGATACGTTTTTCGAACGGAAAGCAGAAGAACATCCTCATGAAGAAGACCAAGAACGGATGGACAACGCAGAAGGACGATGCAAGCAACAAGGTCAACAAAGGTACAAGCAAGTCGGTCATACTGAAAGAGGAGCCGATGAGATACATCAAGAAGCTTTACGCCAGTCAATACAAGATAGTCTCGCCGTCCGGCGTGCAGATAGATTGGTGAACAGATACAATACGTGCCTGAGACGATCAGGCAGGCTCATCTGTTTCTACTACGCAGTGAAGCGTTACAATTATGAAGCATACTGGAACATTTTTTATTTTCCCTTTCTTTATCACGCAGATAAGATCGCGTTATGTTCCGATATCTTATTTTCGATCAAAGAATTGAGCACATCATCATTGATGATCAAGGACATTCAGCTATGATGTTGTATCAAATGTTGATACTAATAGAAAAATAAGTTACAAAAAAGAATGTTAGTTACTTTTATATACTATATCTGTATCGTAAAAATTGTTGTTAAGCATCCTCACGGAATGTTTTTCATCCCATCAAGGGAGATAACCTTATGAGTGAGACAGGAGAGACGAGTAATGACAGAAAAGGAAGGAATGCGAACAATAAACGCAATTTCACTTTTTTGATGACAATCATGGTCGCCGTCCTTATGACGACGGCCGTGTTCTGTTCCCTGCCCGCGGAGGCAGATGAAGATGTACAGACACCGTCGGCACCCGGCGATATGATATGGGCCAATAATTTAGGCGGTTCCAAAAATGAGAACTTTACTTCAGTGATCGCCGTATCTGACGGCCTCATCGCAGTCGGAAATCTGCCGGAAGGATACACATGCAAATATCCCGAAACATTGCTGAACGCCGGCAAAGATCAGGTATTTGATGCGGCATATACGGAAAGCGTTAATCACGAATCGGTCACCGGAACGGTCAAGATGAACACATCCAAGGCACCAGGTGCAGGATCGGTGACAATGGATGACTGGACACACAGCGGAACGGTGAATGATCTGAAGATAGACAATCCGAACGGTGTGCCGGTAACGGTTTGGTACAAAGAATACGGGGCTGACGACAGCATGTACACATCCGTGAGGCCGTCTGAGATCGGAAAGTACACGGTGAAGGTCACATTTGGTGCAACGGAAAACTACGAGGCATTGGAAGTGACTGCGGACTTCATGATATTCGAAGGGTCGCCCGACGGGCCGTCCGACGGCGGAACGCTCGGCGGATCCGGCGGGAAAGGGGACGCACCAGAGAAAACATCCTCGCTGTGGATGTTGCTGGCAATAGCCTTGGCCGTTCTGGTCGGGACGATATTCCTGTTCCTTGCCGCTAAGCGCCGCAAAGAAGAAGCGGACTGAAACCTTTTTCCAACTTCATTTTTTATCACTCGAAAATATTTTTCCACTGATGTTTATTTCTGATATGAATATCGGCCATGCAGCGAAAGACATCCTTCCGTTACCGGTCATCGACGGTCGAAAACCCATACTTCAGAGCATGGGAGGCCGATCTTTTGCTGAATCGATCTAAACGGTCAGGTAAGATACAGAATATAAGCAGATTATTAGATTTGTAATTAGTTAATTAGATGTATACACATAACACATTATAGATTTTATAAAATATATTTAGTAACTTTAATATACTCAATGTAATATTAACTTAACGCAGATTAGCCGAGGCATATAATCACCACTTTTTTAGAGACGGCCAACAGCGATGCGCAAACAAGAGAGATTTGAAATGAAACACAAATATAGATACAGGACGGCCGTGATACTCACGGCCTTGGTGCTATTGGTCCCGGTGGCCATGAACATCATTGACGACGACGTCCGGGAAGAAGAGGATGACGGCGAGTCGCCGATCGGCAATTATGATGATGCCGGATACAGGGACGTTGAGAGGATAACAGAGGTTCCGGAGGGATATATAGGCATATACACTCCGGAAGAGATGAACCTGATCGGAAAGGACCCAGATCACCCGCTTGACGGGAAATATATCCTCATGGCAGATCTGGACATGACAGATGCCGTTCCGGAGATGCGTTACACGGATCACAGTGCGCTTCAGCTCAAATACAGATTGTACAACGGAGCATTCCAGATATGGATAGGACTATCATCGGATGCGTTCTATTCCATCGACGGCGGGCCGCTGAAGCCCATAATATTAAGCAGACTTACGACCTCATATTCGAATGTTTCAGATTACACGATAAGCGAGGACCACACGCTGACCGTCATAGGGCGTGACAGTGAATATAAGCCCTTTGCGTTCCGGGTGACAATAAACGCAAGCACGATATCCACTACCGCCAAGACCCTCGACCCCATCAGTTCGGGGATAGGGAATTTCGTACCGATAGGGACATTCGATGAACCGTTCACCGGTATGTTCAACGGCAACGGGCATATGATAAGCGGGATGGAGATATGGGGGATCGATGATCCGACAGGAATATTCGGGTATATTCACGGTGCGACGATAATGAACCTGAGGGCCGATGCGGAGATATGGTCGGCAGACCCGTCCCTGTTAACAGCGATGATAAGCAGGGAGTCGGAATCATGCGCCACTGGAGGCATTGTGGGTGTCGCTGTACTTTCAACAATATACAACTGTAAGTTCTCAGGCGAAATATCATTCCTTGAGCGCAGTTACCATAGCTACATAGGAGGGGCGATCGGGTCTGCCGCATCGTCAACGCTGGCGAACCTGGAGAGCGAGGGGATAATATCCGGAGGGATAGACAGGTCAAGCAGCCTGGGCGTAACAGTCTCTATAGGCGGCATAGTCGGTAGCATCAAGGCAATGAACCAGGACAGGGCGATGACCGTGGTCGGATGCTGCAACAGAATGAGCATCGAGGTGGATCGCATCAGCGCTTCAACCAACGGGGCGATCTGTTGCGGCGGGATATTCGGAACCACGATCCAAAACGATTACTGCCCGTATGTCCTCGATTCGGTGAATTATGGATCCATAAATGTTAACACGAACGTCCAACTGAGAATAGGAGGCATAGGGGGATATGCGTACTGGACCAACGCATCCGGTTGCGCCAACGAAGGCGATATAAGCGTAAGGACAAGCGATAACACAGCACACGTCGGCGGGATATTCGCACAGCTGCAGGGAAGCGTATCCGATTCGTTCAACAGAGGGGACATAGACATAAAATCTGCAGCAACAACAACAGATGTCAGTGCAGGAGGGGTGTGCGGGATGACATTTGCCGCTCAGGTTCTCAAATGCTACAATGAAGGCGACATAGTTATCAGCGGCAGCATCAAACCGGCTTCCGGCTACATATACTCGGGAGGTATCATCGGATATCCGTCAGGTGCGTTCAGTTCCGGCGCATATGTGATAAAAGACTCTTATAACGCCGGCGATTTGCACGTTTCTGTTGACTCGGCAGGTTATCTTCTGATGATGGGAGGCATCGCCGGATATCTGAGCACCAATGCGAAGGCCGGCAACAGCTATAACGCCGGCAGCGTGACCAAAGAGGGGCCGGTTGCTAAGGTAGAGGGGATTAATGGTGTTGCAGGGTCGGTCTATTAC
>JAITWO010000003.1 GCA_031285205.1 Methanomassiliicoccaceae archaeon
CCCCCTGATACCGCCACTGAGAGGTCAATGTTCGTGATCGCGGTGCCCACCGTGGATGCCGGTATGTCGTATGACTGGTTATCGGTGAATGCCAGCGGTCCCGTAGTGGTAAAGAATTCATTGCTGTCGTCAAATCCTATCGTGGTGCCGCCTGCATCCATGAAGTCGCCGATGCTCACTGTGTATGCGGTACTGTACGCAAGGCCGCTGTATGGTATTATGAATACCGTATCACTATCAGACCATATCTCTCCTGTCAATGCCGGGAGACTGTTGAGCCACACTGTTCCGTACGATGGGTCCATGGGCGCGCTGAATGTTATCACCACGTTGCCGCTTATCGGTGCGTCGTTGCTACTTGGATCCACTGAAATGATCGTGGCGTTGTCAGCTGCCATTATTGTGTCGTACTCTGTGTCCTCTGACGCGGCTGAAATGGATGAGGCCGCAAAAAGTATTGATAATATTACCAGTGACAGGCCGATGCATACTTTTCTTTTCACAGAGACACCTCTTTTGCTGTATCCTACGGCAGGTTGTCACGTCATGCTCATTCTATGTATTTATATGACACGAAAGTAATGAAGAAAGAAAGTGAATAACAGCGCCTTTGCACCATAACTCGAGTTATTTGTGTTGTGTACATCTCTTTCCTCATTGGCATTATGGTACGGAGCGGATGCCGGAATACAGGCGTATGCGCCTGCTTAGCTGATATATCGGTCAAAGGAACTGGGTTACGGAAAGTTGATATATCATACAAAGATTGACGCTGTCAGCGTCGGGTTAACATAGAGGCTCTGTGGCGGACTGCAGATCCGCATACGGGAGTTCAAATCTCCCACCCGACCCCACTCTCCGTCCTGTTGTTATCTGAATTTGACGTCTGATCTTAACTTCAGATATGCCCCCTGTTCCTATGTTCGGGCAGGCTTTCTTGATCTTGTTGCTCTTTGATTAAAATTTGTGAAAAATTGACTATTGCAGGGTTTGAAACAAAAGTTATTTAAATACCTTTTAAATACAGACGGCTTGGTGAATTGATGGCAAATATGAATATTGAGAATGTTGTCGCGTCTACGTCGCTCGGTCAGGAGCTTGATCTGAACGCGATCGAGATAGCGCTGGACGGTGCTGAATACAACCCTCAGCAGTTCCCTGGTCTTGTTTACAGACTTAAGGACCCGAAGACCGCCACCCTTCTTTTCAGAAGCGGAAAGGTTGTATGCACAGGTGCGAAGAGCCTTGATGATGTTAAAGTGGCCATAGGGAAGGTCGCCAAGGACCTTGAGAAGGCGAACATACACATCAGCATCGAACCGAACATCGAAGTGCAGAACATCGTCGCGTCATCGGACCTGGAACAGGAGATCAACCTCAACACAGTGGCCATCACGTTGGGGCTGGAAAAGGTGGAGTACGAGCCGGAGCAGTTCCCCGGCCTTGTGTACAGGCTTGACGACCCCAAGGTCGTCGTCCTGCTCTTCGGATCAGGTAAAATGGTCTGCACCGGCGCCAAAGTTCCCGGAGATGTCGTAAGGGCTGTCGATAAGATAGCCGCAGAGCTCAGGGCCGCCGGCCTGATGATGTGAAAACCCTTTCCTTTCCTTCATTTTTGTTAAAAAGATCTGCATGTTGAACGAGATGTATACGCAGAAGATAAAGAACTGGAAACACTTTATATTCTGTCCCCGTTCATGGAGGTGTTCCGTATGACAGTACTTATCCACAACACACTGACCGACAGGAAAGAGGAATTCAGGCCTATCGAGAAGGGAAAGGTCACGATGTATGTCTGCGGCGTCACGGTATACGATGACATACACATGGGCCACGCAAGGAGCATGATCGTATTCGATATGGTGGCCAGATACCTGCGTCACGTCGGTTACGATGTCACGCACATCACAAATTTCACTGACGTTGACGATAAGATAATCAACAGGGCGAACGAGGAGGGTATAGACCCGCTGAAGCTCTCGGCCCGCTATATCGAAAGATATTTCGATGAAGCGGATTCCATAGGCGTCGGAAGGGCGAGCGCATACCCGAAGGCAAGCGAGAGCATGGATGACATCATCAGGATGACCGATGATATAATCAAAGCGGGCTTCGGCTACCGGACGAAGGACGGCAGCGTTTACTTCTCCGTTGATAAGGTGAAGGATTACGGACGGCTCACCAACCAGAGGCTGGAGAACATGGAGTCCTCCGGAAGGATAGCGCTGGACGATCAGAAGAGGAACCCCATGGACTTCGCCATCTGGAAGACCGCAAAACCTGGCGAGGTGTCCTGGGACTCACCGTGGGGGAAAGGGAGGCCGGGATGGCATATAGAATGCTCAGCCATGATCAGGCGTCATCTTGGTGACGTGATAGATATACACGGCGGCGGCAACGACCTGATATTCCCGCATCATGAGAATGAGATACTGCAGACAGAAGCCGTCACCGGAAAACAACTGGCCAACTATTGGATGCATAACGGGATGCTTCAGGTGAAGGGGGAAAAGATGTCGAAGTCACTGGGCAACTTCTTCCGGGTGAAGGACGTTGCCGCTAAATACGACAGACAGACGATACGTTATTACTTCCTGGGGACGCATTACAGGGGTCCGCTTGTGTACGGCGAGGAGGCCATGGACGAAGCGGCGGCGAGTCTCAGGAGATTGTGGAACAACTACCGCGAGTTGCAGTCCTATGTTAAGAACGCTGACGGCTCCGATGACATCTCCGAACTGATATCACGGACAAAAAATGAGTTCACCGAGAACATGAACGACGATTTCAACACACGCGGTGCCATGAGCTCCGTCTTCCAGATGGTAAGGGATACTAACAAGGCCATGGGGGACCGCACATTGAGCAGGAAAGGTGCGGGATCGGCAATATCTCTCTTGAAGGAGATCGATTCGATATTCGGCATACTCCCCGACGATACCGGATCGGATGACTCCCTGGACGCCGTGATGGACATAATGGTAAAGATACGCGCTGAGCTCCGGAAGCGCAAAGCGTTCGACCTGGCCGATATGATACGCGACCAATTGAAAGATTGCGGGATCGTGATCGAAGATACTGCGGAAGGCGCCAAATGGAAGAAGATCTGATAAGGAAGAAGGTGCAACTCATCCTCGGCGGAGATGTCCGGCTACCGGAAGGATTCAGGATGCCTTACCGCATCTCCAGGTCCACGGCCGGCCCCGGTGCCGGAAAACGGTCCGCCGTGTTCTCGTTCGGCGGAATGCGTGTGAAGAAGGGCATATCCTATGATCCCTGTGAATTCATGCTCGTTGACGGGGACGGAACACTGTCCTTGACAAGGGACGGGCTTCCGTTCATTGAGAACGTCACAATAATGCCGGTTGTTTTTCATTCGCCGGAGCAGGCATTCTTCAACCTTGACCAAAGGTGCAGGTACAACTGCAGATTCTGCACTTCGCCATTACTGAAGAACGATGTGACGAAATATCTCACCGACGAAAAGATCGTTGATATGATCCGCGATTCGATGAATGAGCATGACGTCATCTCGGTGGCTTTGACATCCGGTGTGATAGGAACGGCCCAGGAAACGGCAGACAGGATGATATCGTGCGTGAAGGCGATACGTAACGCATTCCCGAACATACCTATAGGCGTTGAGCCATATGTTGATTCGGAGGGCCAGATAAAGGCGCTGAAGGACGCCGGTGCCGACGAGATGAAAATAAATCTGGAAACGCCAAGAACGGATATATTTGAAAAGGTGTGCCCCGAATTGGATCACACAACGATATTGGAGATGCTCAGAATGTCCGTCAAAATATTCGGCCGCGGAAAGGTCACATCTAACCTGATATTCGGGATCGGCGAGAACGACGGTGACCTTGAGGGCTGTATGGATATGCTTGCATCTTTCGGCTGCGTAGCCACCTTAAGAGCGATAAGGGTCAATGACATGAACCGGGAAAATATGAGATCTGTCGGCATCATTCCGGATGTGACAGAGGACAGGATGATACGTCTGGCTCATATGCAGAAACGTATATTTGAGAAGCATGGGCTGACAACTCTCACTTTCAAAACAATGTGCTTCGAATGCGGATGTTGCGACCTCGTCCCGTTCAGGGACCTGTGATAAAAATCGTAAAAGGTTTAAGCCGGAAAGGCAACACCTTTTCCGGTCCGGTCAGCTTCACTCGCCGTCCTTCTTGGAGTATCTTCCTGCGATGATGAAGAATGCTAGGATCATCGCCATCACAAGGAGCATATACTCTATGATGATGCGCCGTGTCGGCATCTCAGCCTTTGCCTCGGGTTCTTTGGTCTCGTCACCATCTCCGGTTCCATCGCCGTCACCATCTCCGCCCCCAGTTCCGTCACCATCTCCATCTCCGTCCCCAGTTCCGTCACCATCTCCGTCCCCAGTTCCGTCACCATCTCCGTCCCCAGTTCCGTCACCATCTCCGTCCCCAGTTCCGTCACCATCTCCGGTTCCATCGCCGTCACCATCTCCGGTTCCGTCACCGGGTTCAGGCTCTGCCTCGTATAGCACGGTCAGCGTGGCCGCTAAGGACTTAGCGGTCGTCCGCTCATAGTCCGGCGCTGTTGCCGATGCCCTGAACATCTTTCCGTCATCGTACCGTGTCACCGGGCCGAAGAACAGACACTCGTTCACTGCCCCTTCGACCTTCTCCCATGTGTCGCCTCCGTCCGATGATACGTACCACTGATACTGCGGGATCATCCCCGTGGACACTGTCGCGTTGGCGTGGAACTTTACCATCTCCCACTCATCGACCGTTGCGTCCTCCGGATCATCGATCATCTGTGCGGACATACCGGAAAAGAATCTCAATATCGGATGCCCGTCATTCAATTCAGGGGATACGGCCCATGTGCCGCTGAAGTTCCAGCTTGAATGATACGATATCGCATCTTTCATCTCCCCTCCGGTCCTTGCGCCGGATGCCCTGTCGCCTCTGTCCTCGTTGTTGTCTACCTTCGGCGCAACGCCGTTCCACATGACATCGTCGGACACGGCCCCCTCGAGGAAATAACAAGCGGATATGGATACTGGATTCTGCGTTATTTTACCGATGATCCCGCCAGTGATCGCCGATGACGGCGATGATGCCTCTGTTGATCCTGTGCTGTAGCAGTTGATGAATGATGCGGTTGACAACGAATATGTCGCATCGCCTGATATCCCGCCGGCCGTAGCTGCATCCGATGCCGCTTCTGATATGATATTTGCGGTGTTGTAGCAGTCACTTATCGTTGATGTTGATGTGTTCATGCGGCCCGCTATGCCTCCTGCATTCGCTGCTGCCGCTGCTTTTGATATCGAAGAGACCGTTCCGGAATTGTAGCATTCTTTTATTGTTGCCGGCCCTTCCCCTCTGCCGATCATGCCGCCTGCGTTCGATATTGTTGTTGTTGAGGTGATAGCTGTCACATTCCCGGTGTTGTAGCATTGGGATATCGTTGTTATTCCCGATGAAAAGGCGACCATGCCGCCTGCTTCTCCTGATGATATCAGATCGCCGGTATTGTAACACTTTTCGATCCTCACCGATCCTCCCAGATGTTGGCCTGCCATGCCGCCGGTTAAACTTCCTCCGGTTATCGTGCCGCTGTTGAAACAGTTGGTCACTGATAACGACGAGGTCGATAGGAACCCGATCATGCCGCCTGCCCTGGAAGGCGCCGTGACCGGCGCTGTGTTGTAACAACGATCTATATCTGCGGCCACGAATAACGAATATCCGATCATGCCGCCCGCGATCCCTTGTGATGTATACGTTGTCGATGAGGTTACGGGGCCTGCGTTATAACAATTCTTTATGGACACATACGCAATTCCATAACCCACCATGCCGCCCGGGACCGAGGTCATGAATGAATATGTTGAGATCCTTCCGATGTTGTGACAACCGAGTATCGTTGAGGATGTTGACAGTTGACCTACCATGCCGCCGGCATTTGCGCTTCCTGTGTTCCGCGTTGATAACCCTGACGTGATGTCCCCGGCGTTGTAGCATCCTGTTATTGATAATGATGCATTACTTGTGAAGCCCACTATCCCTCCCGCGTATCCTATTGATGCCCCCAATGCTGTTACGTCCCCGGTATTATGGCAGTTTGTCATCGTCAGCGGTGCCAATACTGTTGCACCCGTCTTTCCGGCCATGCCGCCGGCATATGCGCTTGATGAAATTGATGCTGCGGCGACCGATCCGGTGTTGTAACAGTTCTCTATCGTCATCTTTACACCGGATACAGATGCGCCTGTCTGACCTGTAATGCCGCCCGCATGCGCCAGCTTTGATGCCGTTGCCGTTACCGCAGTGACGGATCCGTTCACAACACCGAGGTTGGATATCACTGCATTGCCGCCGATATATCCGAACATGCCGGCGTACGCATCCTCGGCGGTGAACACTGCTGCGTTCATTCCTTTGATCTCATGGCCGTTGCCGTCGAACGTTCCGGTAAATCCATCGGACAGTGTGCCTATTGGTGTGAAATTTCCGTTGCTGTTGAACGTTGTGTTCACCTTCTCCCCGTCTGCGGCCGTATCTATCTTGGCATGGAATGCGAAACCCTCATCGCCGACGGCCCCGCCTATTATGAATGTGAATGTTCCTTTCGGTATGCCGGTGAGCGTCACGCTGCCGGTGTCGGAACTGATGCTCAGTCTTTCCATGCGCATATACACTGATGATACCGCTCCTTCGGACGGATCCAGCTCGATCATGAGGTCCGTTCCGGAGACCGTTGCCTTTATATGTATGTTCATTCCGCCGTTGGTGTCTGTGTCCGTGAGATCTATATCATTTGTCAGGTAATATGCACCGTTGAGCGGGTACCCTTCATCGACACCTATCATAGCCAGCTCCTCCGGGGTTGATATCGGTATCGGATCCATATCCGTGCCCATCGTCCCGTCCCCCATCTCCTTGGCAACGTATAATACGACGGATGCCAAAGAAGCGGCTGCGAGTATAGACACTGCCATTATTGCCCACATCTTTCTTGTTCTCATTTTTATCGTCTCTCGTTCCGTGATACAGTGCATTACTGATCTGTGATCGGCACTGAATTTGGTTCGTGGTGGTAAGTATAGAATATCTAATATATAAATTATATCAAATCTATTTTATAATGTTGGATGTATCTTAACACACATACATCCAGAAAAGACCCTGTGACGGAGAATTTCTCATCTTATTTTTGAGACCAGTTTGCCCTTCAGCTCACATGCCTTGCATTCATCCCCCAGCGTGGGCTCCCCGCATGTGCATTTTTTGAGTTTCGCAGGTTTTGAATGTTCGGTGAGCATCGGAAGTATCTGATCGTATGATGAGATGATACTGTGCCTTGTGCCCGGCGAGCGTGCCTCCAGCTCGTCGATCACGTGCCTGTACTGATTCCTTAGGGCCTCGTCGGAATACGGGCATGTGCCGTTATGGAACGGTATCCCAGCAACTATCGCATAAAGCAGCGATTCCTTCTCCGGTATCATCCTCAGCGGTTGGATCCTCGGTATGAGCCCGGGCTGTATCTTCTTATGGGGCCCCAGCCTTGCCAGCCTGTCTGTGTCCCCGCGCGCGAAGTTCATCATTATCGACTGCGCCGTATCATCCAGGTTAAGACCGGTAGCGAGATATGTCGCATTGATGTTCCTTGCGATGTCGTTCATCGCGTTCCTTCTGAAAACGCCGCAGTATGTGCACGGGCTGCTGTCCCCCGATGATGGCGCGATCTCATCCATCGTCATCCCAAAGCGTTCTGAGAATGCCCCCTGATCGTACTTTATTCCGCGGTCCGCACAGAATTTCTTTACGATATCCATGCTCTCCGGCCTGTATCCCTCTATGCCTTCGTCTATAGTCACGCATCTTATCTCTATGTCCTGCCGCTCACCGAGTATCGAATGCAGGAGATGCAGCGTTACCATGCTGTCCTTCCCACCTGATACCGCCACCGCAATGACATCCCCGGAACGGAGGCTCACCTGCCTCCGTATCTCTTTCTTCACCCGTTTCTCAACAAATTTCATGAAGTGCTCTGAGCAGAGGTGCGTACCGTTGTAGCGTATGTACGTGACCGCTTCGTGATTACAGATACCACATTTCACGGACCGCAGAAAGTGTTGATGATTAAAAAGGAATTCGTAAGGCCGTCAGAACTTTGAAAAGGCAGAAGTTAAAGACGGGAGGCCGTGGCCTCCCTGTTGTTCACAGATTCGCTGAGCTTATGCCTATCACTATGTCCTTGCCCTGTATGTCCCAGGTCCTCACATCATCGCCTCCCGGCGCATCAGTGAAGGTTATGGTCTTTGCGCGCACCTCGTTCGCCACATGCCCCTTCCACAGATCAAAGAACCGTACCATCTCGGCGTCCGCTCTCACATCGCAGTTGATGTACTGTTCCACATCGAGCTTCATATCCTTGCGCATCTGCTGTATCCTTCGTATGAGCTCCCTTGCGTAGCCTTCCGCGATGATATCATCGGTCATCTCAAAGTCTATGTACACGTTCCCCGGGCCGAATGATGCCTTTGAGATGTTCTTATCGTCGGTGCATCTGCATTCCGCGTCCGCTTCCAGATATCTTATCTCTTTGATGTTCGCCTGCTGTGCGAGCACATGCCCGAACACTTTGACCGCGTCATTCACATCATCGGACCCGCCGTGTACGGTCACGGACCTGAGGGGCCATCTCAGCTTCACGTTATTCTTCTGTCTCTCGGACGCTATGATCTCCACGATGTCCTGGACCAGTTTCATGCTGTACTCCGTATCATCGCGTATCAGCTTCCCGTCGTACCTGGGCCAATCCTCCATATGGACCGATGCTTTCTTCCCGCCCATGTGCCGGTAGACTTCCTCGGCGATGTGCGGACACAATGGTGCCAATACCAGCGCGGTGTTCATTATCGCGTAATGCAGTATGAAATATGAGGCGTTCTTGTCTTTCTCTACATCCTCGTTCTCCGACCATGTCCTGTCCCGGACCAGACGCACATACCACCTTGAAAGGTCTTCCAAAATGTAGTCCTCGAGCGCACGCCCTGCCTTGTGCAGGTTGCGGAGGTCCATGTTCTCAGTGACCTCCCGTATCATGCGCTCCGTCTTTGAGATCATCCATATGTCCTCGTCCCTGAAGTATCCCTTCATCGACGGGAACGTATGCTTTTCCGGATCGTAGTTGTCGATGTTCATGTACGTTGACGCAAAATTGACAACATTCCAGTACGTGTTCAGCACCTTTCTTGCGTTCTTCGGTCCGTCCTTCTGGAACGCGGTGTCCTCCCATGGGGAGTTCACTCTCGTCATGTAGAACCTTAATGAGTCCGCTCCCATCTCTTTTATTATCTCCAGCGGCTCGATGACGTTGCCCAGGCTCTTGCTCATCTTCTGCCCTTTCGGGTCCAATACCCAGCCGTGCATGAGCACCTCATCGAACGGCGCCCTGTCGAACGATATTATACCTGCGGCTATCTGAGAGTAAAACCACCCTCTCGTCTGGTCATGAGCCTCCGTGATGAACTTCGCCGGCCACCATTTTTTGAATTCCCTGTCATCCCCTGGGTACCCCAGCGTTGCCCATCCGGCCACCCCGGAATCGAACCATACGTCCAGTACGTCCTTCACACGGTTCATTGTTCCGCCGCATTTCTTGCATTTGAATGTCACGCGGTCTATCCACGGTCTGTGGGTGTCCATCCCGTCCTCGTAACCGTTCCCTTCCTTCAGTTCGCTGTATTTACCGACAACACGTTTCTCACCGCATGGGCACGCCCATACGGGCATCGGTATGCCCCAGTATCTCTGACGTGATATGCACCAGTCCCTCGCACCCTCCACCCAGTTCTTCTCCCTGGATGCGCCGGCCCAGTCCGGTATCCATTTGATGCGGTCGATCTCGTCCATCATCTTCCCTTTTATCTCCGGGACCCTGATGAACCACTGGTCGGTGTTCCTGTATATTATCGGGGATTTGCATCTCCAGCAGTGCCCGTACCTGTGCTTCAGTTTCGATGAATTGAAAAGGATGCCTTTCTCATCCAAATATTTTATGAGTTCGGGGTTCGCCGCTTTCACTTTCTGGCCGGCCATCATCGGGAAGGCCTCTGTGAACCTTCCCGCCTCATCCACCGGACAGAACGGTTCGATGCCGTATCTCTTTCCCGTCTCGTAGTCGTCCGGGCCTACTCCCGGCGCAGTGTGCACCAATCCCGTATTATCCGATTCCACATAATCCGCAAGAACGACCTTATGCACCCATTCCGACCTTCGCAGGAATTTATCATCTATCTCAAACGGGGGCGCATACTCGAGTCCTTCGAGCTCCCTGCCCTTCATGCTTCTTATGATCTCCGCGGACTCGAATTTTCCCAGCTTCTTTATCTTCTCGAGTTCTGAGCCCAGCACCACCAGCGTCTCTTTCTTTGATGCCGAGGAGAGCTCCGCCTCCACGTAGTCCAATTCCGGATGGACGGCGACCGCAAGGTTGGACGGTAATGTCCAGGGGGTGGTGGTCCATATCAGAAGCGAAGCATTCCCGTCCTTCAGCGGGAGACGGACCATTATTGACGGGTCGTCCTCATCCCAGTACTCTATCTCCGCTTCGGCCAACGCTGTCTCGCATCTAGGGCACCACGTGAGGACACGGTTTGCCGGATCCAGCAGTCCTCTTTCATGAGCACGGTATATCGTCCACCATGCCGCCTCTATGTAATCCAGCTTTATCGTCTGGTACGGGTCGTCCCAGTCCATCCATACCCCGAGCTGTTTGAATTGCGCGGTCATGCTCCCGAGCAGCTCGAGCGCGAATTTCTTGCATGTGTCCACGAACCTATCGATGCCGTATTCCTCAATGTCCTTCTTTGATCTTAGGCCGACCTTCTTCTCCACCTGGACCTCTATCGGAAGGCCGTGCATATCGAATCCCGGCTGGTCCCTGACATTGAAGCCTTTCATCCTCCAGTATCGTATCAGTATGTCCTTGATCGTCTTGTTCATCGCTGTGCCCAGATGAATTGATCCGGTGGTGTACGGGGGGCCGTCCAAAAAATAGAAACGCTCCCCGTTCTCTCTCAGTTTCTTTGTCTTCGCGTAGGCGTCCGAGGACCTCCAGAACTCCTGGATCTCCTTCTCAATGGTTGGTGCATCATAATTCGCACGGACCTGCTTTATCATCGCTCATCCTGTCCTGACAGGGACTATCTTGCCCTGTCAGGCTCAGAATGTGCAGCTAATATAAAAACATCCTACAAAGGACAGTCTATAGCTGTCTCCGGGCCGCATCCGGCTGCCTGCACATTGTTAAATAGTACGATTTATTCACGAAAAAAAGAGCGGAAAATATGGCAGTCATCAAGCTTGTCTGTAAACAGTGCAACGGCCAGATGGAACTGGACGACTCACGGGATGTGGCGTTCTGCACTTTCTGCGGAACGAAACACGTCATTAAAGACGAGATAGTGAACATAACGCAGAACATATACCACGGTGCCTCCGGCGAAGACATCACAAAACTTCTAACGGACGCCAAGACCCTTGTCGATCTTGAACAGTTCGAGAAGGCCTTCATCAAATACAAGAAGGCGGTGGACACGGATCCCGCGAACCCGGGGGCATGGCTGGGCTACGCGATCACCACCCGGAAAGGCGACCAACACAAAGCGTTCGAATCCGCATACAGGCTTGCTTCCGGAGGGCAGAAGAACACCGTATTCTCATCCTGGCTCTCTGCCGCCGCCTCCAGCCCCGATCTCAAGGCTGCATACTGCACCGTTGATGCCGTCCATAAGGGGATGGTGATCGAAAAATGGATCACGTATCCAGTGAGCATCGATGAGTGCGAGGCCTGGTACAAGAATGCGGAGGGGGTGCACAAAGATATTGTTCTTGATAGGTGGCTCCCATTCCTGGTGAATTCTGACAGAGCAAAGGATGCATACAGGATCGCTGAGGGCCCCCATAAGGGCATTGTCCTCGGGAGATGGCTCTCATGCACCATGAGCATAAAGGAGTATGAGGATGTCTATAAAGGCGCGGAAGCGGCGCATAAGGATCTCGTTCTTGAGAGGTGGCTCTCATGCATCATGAGCGTTAATGAGTATGAGGATGTGCATGCTACCGTTGATGGCCCCCATAAGGCCATCGTGCTGACGAAATGGACAGAGACGGTGGAATCTTCTGATTCTGGGTATTCTCTCCTGCATGTGACGCTGTGCGCTGTGCACGGGGAAAATAACGTCAGAACAAAGTTCGCATCGAAATGGGCGGAGCGTGTGAGGGCCGGCCTGAACGAGCGGCCGCCCGCAAAGCTTAATCCCTCACAGGTACGGATCGCATATGGCCATCTGGACTCCAAGGACAGGAAGAAAGCGATCAGATACCTTGCCGGTGACAGCATCTACGGATCGTATGATGAGTTGAGGACATTGTGCACCACATACCAGGATGCGCTTGATACCGTTGCCTGGATCGCGGTAACCGGCGGCGCCCAGTGGAAAAGAACGTATAAGGAGTTTAAGGACGCCTATAGGCAGAATCAAATGGATTGATGCCTCTCCGCCGTCCCGCTGCCGTTGCCTTCCTGACATTCCGTCAGCGCCCATAATGCGTGATCGATGCGGAACATCAGCATTCGGGCGATTCGGATCATATCTTCGGCCGATTCCGCCGGGTCGTTCTCATCAGCGGGATACGGTCCGTCATCCATTCTGACCCTCGTCCACATATTCGAATATGTCCCCTGGCTGACATTTCAGCGTGGAACATATCGCGTTCAGGGTGGAAAAGCGTATGGCGCTTATCTTTCCTGTTTTTATGTTGGAGAGGTTGACGTTGGATATGCCCACCCTGTCCGCCAGTTCGTTCAATGACATCTTCCGGTCGGCCATGACCCTGTCCAGTCTGAGTACTATCGCCATGTTATCACAACGTCTCGTCAGCTTCTTTCTGTAACTCGGTCCCATAGCTGAAGATCAGCGACAGCAGATACACAAGGAACGCTGCGAAGAGCGTCAGCAGGTTGAACTCGAATATCGATTCCGCAGATACATCTGCAAGCCACGCGGCGATCCAACCGACGATCGGTACCGCGAACGTGAATACTATGAGCAGTTTTGCTACCAGTCTCAGGTCCTCGACCACCTCTTCTCTGAACGGGGTGTTGTGCCTGCGGATGTTCTCGAACATGCGGACGATGTAATACGATATCGCTGCCCCGATGACCGCCGCCGCGGTGAGGGCGGCCAGCGTTGCCCTTAGTTCACCGATCACTACCGGTGGGTCTATGTCATTCAATATGTCCGGGAAGGCATATGTGGCTGCCAATGCTATCGGCGCGGCGGTCGCCGCGACTATCATCACCGCCAGCGCGACCTTCATGGCCCATCCGCCGTACCTGCTCATTTTGTTCAGTTTGGTGAGGGTGTCGCTCACGGGCGACCCCTCCTTGCATTTATTGTCTCTATCATGGAATTCGTCTCCATTAATAGATATATATCGAATAATATTTAATGATTGTCATTAAATGTTTAATGATATTTGAAAAACAGCATCTCCTTTCCCATGTTTGTGGCACCTCTCGTCATATTCCTCACCATGTATCGAAAAGTGAGCGCTGCTTCTTCCTTGCGTCCTCGGCCTTCCTGGAATTCTCTATCCTTTCGATGACGGAAAGAACACGCTCTTTGGAAAAATCATGCTGCTCGCACATGAGCTCGCATACCCTGTCCGCATCTATCCTGTTGACCGTAAGGTCATAATCATCGGAGTATGTGCTCCTCAGGAATATGTTCCGTATCTCCTCGTACTGATCTATCTCCTCGCCCAGGTGCTTCATCGCCCCTTCGAGGTCTCCGTGCGCTTTGATGAGTTTCAGGCCCTTCTTCGGGCCGATGCCGCTTATGCCCGGATTGAAATCAGTGCCCATGAGTATGCACGCATCGACCAGCTGTTCTCTTGTGACGTCCATCTCTTTTAAAAAATCGTTGCATTCTATCAGTTCTATCCTGACGTCCTTGTACTGGTCCCTTCCAGGCATCTTACGCCTCCCGGTTATCGTCATGTTCCTGATCAGGGCCGGCGCCCCGAACAGTATGGAATCGAAGTCCTGCGACGCCGACGCCCAGACGTCCCCCTTGCGGCACATGTATGCCGCTTGTGCCTCTCCGTCGCTAGGTGCATCGACCACCGGCATCCCCAGATAGGTCAGTAGCAGCCTGGACGTCTCTTTGATCTCCTTGGTCATCTTAGATGTCTGCTGCGCCTTGGAGAACGCTTTCTTCATGTCGCCTTCCTCGACGGCCTCCTCCCACTCCTTCTCCGCCTTTTCCCTTCTGGCCTTACGCCCCATTATCGTTTCCGTTTTCAGCTCATGCGGGGCGCCGTCAAAAACGAATGACGGCGAGACGCCTGCTTCGATGAGATTTGCCGTCCTGTACAATATTCCGGAAAGGTGCGATGTCACGCGCCCCTGGGAATCGGTCAGCGGCGACCCGTCCGGTTGTCTTATTATTGATAAGAACTGGTAGATGGTGTTGTATGCGTCTATCGCAACGGTCCTGCCCTTCAGGTCTGCCAACTCGATGTTCTTAGGCTCCGCCAGACCGGTGAGGTTGACGCCCATATCATCACTTCGTCATTCCTCATTCTCGTAACCGTACAGTGCGATCAGGAGTATCACGAAGAACATCACGACGCCTACTGCGATGATTATCAGGATATTGAGGTCCAGTATTATGCTTACTGCAAATATCGCGAGGGAGATCAACAGAATGACTATCAGTAATTTTACCTTGTCATTGCCGAACAATTTCATGTTCCTCCCTATCTCTGCGAAGTAATTAAACTTTCTTGATAAAGATATCTGGATGATGAACCTGACGGCATCAGGGAATTCATAAAAATAAGGAGCATCAAAGAAGAGGATGTGATCCGTTGTTCGAAACACTTCCCGCGTGCACACTGGAGAGTATACTGAGGACATGATCTAGAAATGTATTTGCGTGATGATGAATGAAATTTCAAAGGTACGAAGAAACGATAGGATCTCTCAAGGGTGCTCTCGATGAGATCGAGATTAAAGAAGGGGAGTTCGGGGTGGAGCCTGTACTGAACCTCCCCCTTGTCCGCTGCCGAAGGACCGCCAGAGCGTGATCTCGCCCTCCATGTCCTTCAGCGAGAACAATGAGCTTCCTGCTGCGAGGACCGTCGCGCCGGCATCCACACACCTTTTTCCTGTTTCCCTGTTTATGCCGCCGTCAATGACTATTTCCACGTTCAGGTTATTCTCGTCAATGAATTTTCTCGCCCTTGATATCTTTTGCACGCATTCCTCCCTGAACGCCTGCCCTCCGAACCCCGGCTGCACGGTCATTATTAGAATAAGGTCTATCTTGTCCAGATATCTCTTGACCTTCGAGAACGGCGTTCCGGGGTTCAGCGATATCCCGGGAGACTTTCCGAGTTCTCTTATCTTTTTTATTGTCTTCATCGTGTTCCCTTTGGACTCGGTGTGTATCGTTATCATATCCGCACCGGCCTTGGCGAATTCCTCCACGTACCTTATCGGGTCCTGTATCATCAGGTGGACATCGAACGGTATCTTCGATAACGGCCTCAGGGCTTTCACAACTAACGGCCCTATTGTGAGATTCGGAACGAACATCCCGTCCATCACATCTATATGAACCCAGTCCGCGCCGGCGGCCTCCACCCTCCTCAGTTCCTCTCCCAACTTGGAAAAATCAGCAGAAAGCATCGAAGGGGATACTTTTGTCATACGTACGGGTATATCGTCATTGAATTTAATCTTTAAATGAAAAATGATGACAATTAATATATTGCATTGTTATAATCCTCAAATATGGCAGCAGACAGCGGAGTTAAGACATGCGATGTCTCCGGGTGTTCCAAAGAGACGGAAAGGTCGATCAGCGTGAAACAGGTCAAAGGTTCCAATCTGACATTGAAACCCGAGTGTGTAAGATCTGCGCATCTTTGCAAAGATCATTACCGCGAGTTCAAAAAAGAGACGAAGAAGGACAGGAAGCTTGAGCATCTAGGGTATTGACCATGGTGGACATCCTGTTTGCAGGCACCGGTGCAAGCGTCCCCTCGAGAGAGCGTTCCCTGCCGTGCATCGCCGTGAGGATGAACAGGGACATAATACTCTTTGATTGCGGAGAAGGGTCACAACGGCAGCTGATGATGTCCCCGTTCTCATTCATGAGGATAAAGGCGGCGTTCATATCGCATCTGCACGGTGACCATATCCTTGGACTGCCGGGGCTTCTGCAGACGATGAGCATGTCCGGCCGCAGGGATGATATCCTATTGGTGGGCCCGAAGGGGTTCAGTGATGCGGTGGGATGCCTCATAAGCGCGTGCAGAGGCGACGTATCGTATGGCATGGACGTCATCGAGGCGTCCGATGGCGATACGTTCGTGTTCAAAGAATTCATTGTCAAGGCCTTCGGAGTGAGTCATGATGTTCCGGCGCTGGGTTTTGCGTTCCAGGAGAACGACCGCCCGGGCAGGTTCAACAGGGCCAAGGCCATGGCCATGGGCCTTGAACCGGGCCCAGACTTCTCAAGGCTGCAGAAGGGGGAGACGGTCGGCGGCGTGAGGCCGGAAGAGATCATCGGGCCGGTCAGGAAAGGCCGCCGGATAGTCTATTCCGGCGACACCGTTAGGTGTCCGAGGATCACGGAAATGGCAAAGGATGCAGATGTCCTGATCCATGAGGCGACGTATTCGTCAAAAGATTCTTCCCTTGCAAAGGAGCACGGCCACTCCACCGCCGCCGATGCCGCACGCGCGGCGAAGGAAGCGTCCGTTTCGGTGCTCTTCGTGACGCATATGAGCAACCGGTACACTGACCTGACGGTCATTGAGAACGAATGCCGCGATATATTCCACAACACCGTTGTCGCCAAGGACCTTATGCTGTTCACCGTAAGATGATCCCGGTTGGTATATGATCCCTCTGCGCGTCCGGAGCCTCATATCATCTTCAGCATGTCCGCGTTGGTTATGACACCGACCACCTTCCCCTTCTTAGCGACGAGCACCGCATTGCAGTTGCTCATCATTGAGGTTATCGCGGTCATCGGGGTGTTCTCTGTGACGACCGGAAACGATTCCTCCATCACCCTCGCTATGCTCATCTCGACCAGCTCATCCATTGTCTTCCCCTGTCTCACCAGCTCGAATATGCTCCTCTCCGATATGCTGCCAACGGGAACATCCCCTCTGAACACAGGCAATTGCGAATAACCGGTCGTTTTCATAAGGTCTGAGGCAACTCTGACCTTCTCGGTGCACTGCACTATGACCACTCCCTTTGATGCCACGTCCACAGCGGTCAGGTGCTTGGATGTGGTGTTGCGCATCTCATCCAGCGTCTCGAATAATCTGACGATCGTGGCGTAGCTTGCCGATATCGTGCTGCGTTCGATCTTGGCGATGGTGCTTTGACTTATTCCCGATGCCGCGGCCAACTGGGCCTGCGTCACATCCAGTCCTTTCCTTACCTTCCTTATGTCAGATGCGGGCGGAAACTTCATAATGCCGCATTAATTAATTCCTATATGAATATTTACATCAGTTCGGTTTATGTATTGCGAATTAATTACGTATACAGTATTATCTTTATTAGGGAGAAGGATAACAATGGCAAAGAACATTTACGTGGAAGGCATCAACGAGATGCCCGTCCCGTTGAGCAAAGTGGAGCTTGTTGAAAGAAAAGGCATCGGACACCCGGACAGCGTGGCCGATGCACTTGCGGAAGAGGTCAGCAAAGCGCTGTGCAGGATGTATAAGAAAGAATTCGGCACGGTGCTGCATCACAATACCGACGAGACACAGATCGCCGCCGGCCAATCGAGCCCGAAGTTCGGCGGAGGCGTTGTTGTCGACCCGGCATACATATTATTGGTGGGAAGGGCGACGACATTCGTCAAAGATGTGAAATTACCGTGCAAACCTACCGCACTGAAGGCAGCCCGCGACTACCTAAGGAGGACGTTCCCCAACCTGGACGTGGATTCGGAGATCATACTGGATGCGAAACTCGGTCAGGGGTCGGATGATCTCAGAGGGGTCTATCAGACATCCAAGTTCCTTGCCAACGACACTTCATTCGGAGTGGGATACGCACCGTACAGCCTTACCGACAGGCTGGTCCTTGAGACCGAAGAGTACATCAACGGGAAACTGAAAAGCTCGTTGAAGGAATCGGGACAGGATGTCAAGGTGATGGCATCACGTGTGGGCAAGAACATCACTCTGACAGTGGCATGCGCAATGATAGACAAGCACATCAAAGATGCCGATCACTATGTCTCAGCGGTACAGGAGCTTAAGAACAGAGTGTACGACAATGCACTGAAGATCGTCGGCAACGACCTGAAGCTCAAACTGGAGGTGAACACCGGCGACAACATCAGGAAGAAGGTATTCTACCTCACCTGCACCGGACTGTCCCAGGAGATGGGCGATGACGGCTCGGTGGGAAGAGGGAACAGGGCCAACGGCCTCATAACGCCTTACAGACCGATGAGCATGGAAGCGACCTCCGGAAAGAACCCGATCACCCACATCGGGAAGATATTCAACGTTATGTCGAAGTTCATCGCTGATGATGTTGCCAAGCAGGTATCGCCTGATGTCGAGGTCCGCGTCCGGTTGCTGTCGCAGATCGGCAAACCGGTGACGCACCCGCTGAATGCGAACGTGCAACTGGTGACCAAGGACCAGCGCAACATATCCAAATGGAAGAG
>JAITWO010000021.1 GCA_031285205.1 Methanomassiliicoccaceae archaeon
ATGGGCAAAGGGATCCCGTACACGGATGTGAGGGACATCATCGCGTTCATCATGTTCCCGATACCGGAGCTCTGTATGGACATGATCGGCCTCCCGCCTGCCAGGTATGCGCCTGCGCAAATTCCTACGCCGTCCTCCTCTCTCGTCAGCCCGACGGTACGGAAATGTTCAGGCAGCACTTTTGTCAATGCTTTGTTCCTGTCGCAGGGGAGGCTTGCGATCATGTCTATCTTTTGATCTTTCAGTATATTGACCACGGTCATCTCATTCATGTACGATCCTCCTGAGCTCATCGTCCGTTATGTTCCTGTCGACCTTAGCGGATGGTCTTAATTTTTTCATATCTCCTTTGGGGATAAGATTGCAGCCGCCGCCGGTCATGTTGAGAAGGATGGTGCGGTTCCTGTCGATCTTACCTTCTTCGGCCGCTTTGATGAGTGATGCCAATGCAACAGAGGCCGCCGGATCAGGGACGGCATCTTCGAAACCCAGCCACAGCCTCTCCGCTTCATTTGCCTCCGCGTTCGTCACCCCGTACATTTCTCCGCCGCAGGCCGCCATCGCATCATACATCCCTCCTTTTACAGAGTACGGCGGGTTGCGGTTGGTCAGGACATCCGCATGAACGCTGGCTATGTCATTCTCAACATCTCCGAGGTCCTCATCACTGATATTCCGTCTCCCGCATGCCCATGCCTTCACCATGGGTGTGAACGGATGATTCTGTGACAGGTGCAGCTCCGGCAGCCGCGCCCCGAACCTTCCGTCCCCGATCAGTCTCATGGATGCCTCCCATGCCGATATGGCGCCGGTGCCGCTTCCGACGGCCTGGAAGTAAATGTCCGGAAGTTTTTTCATTGTTATTGCGGCTTCCAGCATCACTGTCCCCATGCCGTCCCGTCTGGCAATGTTCCTGGCCCCTCCTTCGCTCATCAGGTTGGCGGCCGATGATGTCTTCTCGGCTATGGCTATCGAGTCCGCATAATCTCCTTTCACTGTTATCAGTCTCGCATACCGTCTGTCCTCCGGGACCTATATCCTGTCTGCGGACCGCTCCGGAACAATTATCACCGAATTCATCCCGAGGTCATTCGATGTCTGCGCGAATGCCCTTCCGGTGTTGCCTGCGGAGGCAACCACGATCGTCCCCTTCCTCTTATCTCTGATCCTTACCATTGTCGGGAGGGACTCCATCTCCTTGAACGAGCATGATCTCACGAACGCCCCTCTCTCCGGATAGTAGCCGGTGAACGCGACCCACATATCTTTCAGACCGAGCTCTTTGTTCAGCCTCTCGTTCCTGAAAACGACCGGTGCGGCATTTGAATCAGCGGTCGATGATATCGGAAGCCAATCATAGAACTTGAAAACGCTTTTCGCTTTCTTGATATCAAGTGATCTTGTCGCATACTCCGGCCTCAGAAGGCCTGTGTGGTCCCCGCATCTCAGCCTGTATGGATCGTTAACGAAACGGCCGCATTGCAGACACCTTAGCCTGTATGACCCCATCAGAAGCACCTGAGTCCCCATTTTCCTGTTTCGACCATCTTTTTCAGCTTTTCGCATGACGCCTCGGCACGGTTTCGGTCTGACTGCCTTAACGTTATAGGAACCGCTCTGTCATCATACCGTATCCTGCCGAGGTCCGCTGAGAAGACTCTTTCCGGGCACACTGAGGCGCATGCGCCGCATGCCACGCATCTTCCGGTGTCTATGTGCGCAGGTCTGAGTGCCTCCGTCGGGCAGCGCTCCTGCGCTTCGCATGACCCGCAACTGACACATCGGTGCGCTGTTACTGTGATCGATCTTGACGTTCCCTCCCACACGTTACCGTATGATGCCGACGCCTTGGCGGTGCGTGTGCTTATCTCCGCCACCGGAAGATCGATCTCGCTGTCAAGCACCATGATCCTCCGCAATGACATTTCATCTGTTATCGGCAGCGCGGCCGCGAACGATGTGAGGCACTCCGGACCGTTCGATGTTATGAATCCGCCCATCATATCCGGGTCCATTCCTTTCATATCCGCGGACGCTGATATGTTCGGCCGGGATACGGAGCTTCTTGTCCCGGGGCCGAGTATCACGCCCGGTCCTCCGTTGACCATGACCGGCGCCCCTTCCCTGAGATAAGATATATCGTTCTGCATCGGGTTGATCTCCCCGCATCCGCTAACGCTCACTTCCTTCAGCGGCCCCTTCATCCCGGTCACCGAGAATATGGTATTGTATATGCGTTCATCATGATTCAGAAATGCTGTATAGTTCCTGAATGCCCCTCTCGTTACGATCATCCTTGCCGTTGCGATGTCGTCAATGGTCATGTTCCTGGCGAACTTTTTATTCCCTGATGTCACATCGACCTTGATCATGCTCCCCGATACCATATCCCTGAAAAGGTGACCGCCTCCGTAACGGCCGTCCCTTTTCGATGTTCCGTATACCGCACAGTCAACAATCCCCAGATTCTCGTTCGGGCACGGCCCGGGTATCCCGGGCACACCGTTCAGTTCTATTGAATCCGCTTTTGCGAATGCCCCGGGTTCCGCTATATCAAAAGATAATATGGCCATTGTCCCGGACATTATCCCGAATGTGCCGCATGTTACCACGTCCACATCATCAATGCTCGGGATCCTCCCGTTCCGGACCATGTCTTTTATCTCGGCGGCAGTGTACACCTTTGCCTTCTTCCCTTTTATCAGGGAATCGATCGAATCGATTGTTTTCATATCTTCCTCATACGATGATTATATCTTCCAGTTTTATCTGCGTTCCGTAGTCCCTTTCTATTATCATCGATACCAATCCTGTGTGCGTGCGGTGCATCATGCATGACCCTGGCATGAAATAATATCTCTTTCCGAACTCCGGCCTTCTGTCGATCACGGATGCCATCCCCTCAAATCCCACCATGTGGTATTCCTTCACATCCTTGACCTCTTTTCCGCGTGCGTGTTCCGGCCCGACCACGTGCCCCATTATCACTCCGGTGATGTGGTCCGACGACATCACACGTATCACGTGCTGCACCGGACATCCCGCTCCGGCGGGACGGCCGATCACGACATCTCCTTTTTTTATGTCATACTTCTCAGTTATATCGGGCCTGAACGGCAGTATGAACTTCCTTGCCGATGTTTCGCCGGGAAGGGGCAGCAGTACAAGATCATATTTCTGGCCGGTGATGTCCCTTCCCGTATAATTGACTGGACGCAGATTATTGATGATATTGACTGATGAATAGTACGGACATTCCGTGTATCTTGCCCTTCCCTCCTCTACCCGCATCACAAACTCGCCGCAACTTTTCAGGCCGCATGAACCGCAGTCCTTTCCCGGTGGTTTCCAAGACACTCATTCACCTCTGAATATGTTGCCGCTGTCCTCCAGCCTGCGTATCACACCGAAGTGCTCCTGCCACCCTATGTCGCGCTTTCCGACGCATATTGTGCATACGCCTAACGGAGGCGTGCCTCTGAGCATCATCTTTGACACATCCTCCACCGGCCCTGCGGAGTTCACCGCATTGAACAGATAACGCATCCCCGTCCCCTGGACGGCGTTCGTCTCCACTATGTCAATATCGGGTGCCGCTTTTCTGATATGTTCCCTGAACACCTCTTTCTCGGCCTGCGATATCAGGTCTGTCTTGGTGACTACTGCAATATCGGCAAGCGCTATCATGGGGGACATCTTCAGCGGCGTATGCATCCCCGACAGGACGGACAGTACACATATGCCGAATGAGTTCGTAACATACGGGGTGCACCTCAGACAAAGCCCTGCCGACTCATATATCAAAATGTCTGCGCCTTCTTTTCCTGCCCATTCTATCGCATCCCGCAATATCATGATGCCCATGTGGTCCGGGCACAGATCTCCGGAATACACCTTCCTTGTGGGTATTCCGAACTCCGCAGCGATCTCCTCGTCCTCGAATGCCCTCATCACGTCCACTTTCAGATATGCCATCCTACTCTTAGGGGAAAGGTGCCTGATCATCTGTTTGATCACTGTGGTCTTCCCTACGCTTGGCGGCCCGGCCACCACGATCAGCTTCATCAGAGGTCATCACCGCTTATCATATCTCCGACACGTATCTTCTCCCGTATCTTCGACAGCAGCCTGTCCATCTCAGAGATCTTTTTTAGCGCCCCCTCTTCCATCCCGTGCGGTGACATCACGGATCTCACCTCTCCGTTGCCCATGATAATACGACGATCTGACAGAAGCGAGATGTATGGATCATGCGTAACAAATATCACCGCTTTGTTCATCTTCCGGAGCTGTTTTATCACCTCTTCTTTAAATATGCCTGCATTCTCGATCTCGTCGAGAAGCAGTATCGGTGCGTTGGATATCAGGATCGCGTCGGCGATCATCAGCGACCTCGTCTGCCCTCCGGACAGAGAGGTCATCCTTGATCCCGCTGTTATGTTCTCTCCCGTGAACTTGTTGGCAAGTTCGATCACCTTCTCCGAAAGACCGCTCTCATCGGAATTCCTTGCCGTTATATGCATCTCAATGAATTCCTTCACAAAAAGGTCCGCAAGGCATTTGGTGTTCTGTGTTATGAGCGCGATCGGTTTGTATGCCGGGTCACGTATGTACTCATCCGGAGGAACATCTCCGTTCACCAGGATCCTCCTCTTTGTTATTGTGTCCCCCTGCGCAAATACCTCTATATCATTTATCAGCGCGGTCTTGCCGGAACCTGTCGGCCCGACCACCGATATCGTATCTCCGGGGCGTATTGTGATTTCTTTGAAATTCTCCGCCTCACCGGCCTTGGTGGTCCCCGGGAGTATAGTTATCTCTCGGATCTCTCTAGTCCATGACATAATTTTGGACATCTTAGAACATGAATATAACTCTTTTTGGAGTTTTTTGTACAAAGAGGATAATAGAAAAAATGAGTATACAATTGTAATCACATATACATTTAATTTCCAGCGGCCGGAAAATGCCGCGCGCCGCTCTTTCACCTTTTCGAGGGGGGCACTCAAACGGACCTTATATCTTATATGCCTCCGATCGGGTCCATATGCCCGATGGATGCCGGCGATGATCGGTGCATTAAATTACACGGAACATACGCGGGCATCGGAGGATGGGGTATTCATTCATTACGACCGCCGTCAAGGCAACAGAATGATATATCTGTAATTTTTAGGTGCATTGCTAGGAGAGGGAGGGCGACTGACGGTGTGACGTGATCACGCTGAGGAAGGTCCCTCCTCCAACGGGCAAGATGGGCTGGGAGATCCAGCATGGCGAGAGCCATGGCAAGGACCCAGAAACGACACGGACCCGGTCAACAGGATGATCCGCAGACGGTGACATTCCCGGGGATTCGGTGAAACGGTGACTCCCCATCGGAGCAAGCCTATACAGCCGGTATGACGGCCCGAGGACCGGCGGGTAGGGCGCGAAGTTGAATGTCGCCTGAAACAGAAGGGGGCCTACTACCCTCACCTAGCATCTTTTCGGCTTCAGGGCAATTTTATCTACTTGCTTACCATAGCCGTCCCTGTGCCGACTGAGAGAAAATATTTGGCGATCGGTTTTGACATGGACAGCACCCTGCTTGAGACTGACATAGATTACATCAGGTTAAGGAGGGTCGTCCATGACATATTCATCGAGGCCGGTATACCGGAGCGTGCGATCGCCAATAAAGACAGCCCGATCACTTTCATGGGGCTTAATTATCTGAGGGATAACGGACGCTCCGATGACATTCCGAAGGTCCAGAAAAAGATACGCAGGATGACCGCTGACGTCGAGATAGAGAACGCTGCTGCCGCACGGCTGTATGAGGGCGGCCGTGATATGTTGAGACATCTCAGGGACAGGGGCTACAGGATCGGCGTGTTAACGAGAGGGAGCAGACGGTATGCGACCGCTGCTCTGACCGCCGCAGGCGTCATCGACGAATTGGACGCCCTGGCGTGCAGGGACGACCACGATGAGCTGGATGCGAAGCCCTCTCCAGTCGCGATGCACCGCTTCGCATCCTCCCTTGGGGTCACGGCAAAGGACATATTGTATCTGGGCGATCATAATAATGATTATAAGTGCGCCAGGGACTCCGGCGCGGGATTCATCGGTGTGCTGACAAGATACACGAAGGAAGATTGGTTTGCCGTCGATGTCAACATAAAGACAATACGCACCGTCGCTGATCTCACGGGAATAATTAAAAATTAAGGATACGGCATTGCTGCCGTTTATTGCCGTATCTTCCTTGTCTCGGCCTTGTGTTCCTCGATCGTGTCAAACTCGAATCTCTTTGCGCCGCCGTCGAAGCAGTTGTCCGCGGGCATCAGCCCTTTCGCGAACTGCAGCATCGTTGACGCGATCCCCATGAGCTTCTCGTTCAGCGTTATGCCGAACCTCGTCTTTCCGCAGACAAGATGTCCCGGATTCATTATGTCGTTCGGGTCTGCGTACGCTTTCAGGTCCCTTATGAACTCTGCCGATCCGACATCGCGTATCTCATCGAGGTTGGCTGCAAAGAATATCCCCAATCCCAGCGACCTTCCGCCGTACTTCGCCGCCCTCACGCCCATGTTGTAGTTGTAAGCGAACCCGATCATGCCGGTCGCCATCTCGGTGTTCATGAAGTAATAGGGCATGAACATCGCGGTGCTTCTGTCGGCTATCATCCCTATTATCCCGCCGGCATCCATCTTCATCTTGTTGAACCCGTCGTAGCACTCGTCCACGAATTCCGCCCAGTTCTTGTTCGGGACCACCACTTCGGCAGGTATCGATCCTGTGCCCACCTTCCGTGACCTGAATTCGTAGCATCTTTCGTCCCATTCGTGCTGCGCTATGTCCGCGCCCACCTTCCTGCCGCCGAACTTCGCAGCGATCGCGTCGATCACTTTTTCTTCAAGGGCTATGAACTCCGCATCCCCCTGCAACGTCACAAGGAACAGGTTCTTCACATCCGGTGCGTGTAGGCCCGCCTTCCTCTGTCTCTCGAAGTGTATATGATCGGACCACGCGATATGCAACGGCTTCACGCTCGGATGCTTTACGATCTCGTTGATCGGCCCGCCCATGTCGCGCAGATTGTCAAAGTCATATGCCAACGGCTTTATCACGCCCATCGGGTGCAGTCTCATCGTCACCGTGGCGATAAGTCCCAGCGTCCCCTCGGCCCCCGCGAACAGCTGATTCAGGTTGTACCCTGACATGTTGTTCGCTATCTTGTCATAACCGGTGCTGATCAGCGTACCGTCCGAAAGGACCACTTCCATATTGAGTACGTTATCTCTGGCGGACCCGTACTTGTATCCTCCGGGGCCGATACCGCCTGTGGACACCCATCCGCCGACGGTCGCTGCCGGGAAGCTTGATGGGTACGATCCTATCAGCAGCCCTTTTTTAGCGCACTCATCATAAACTTTCTTCCATGTGCATCCCGCCCCTACCTTGACGGACATGTTCACCTCATCGATCTCGTAGATCTTATTCATCGCGCTTGAGAAATCGACGACTATGCCTCCCGCGGTCGGCACGCAACCGCCGAGGCCCCATGTCGATGCGCCTCTCGGGGTCACCGCGACGCCCGTCTTGTACGCTATCTTCACTACCTTTGCAACATCCTCCGCCGATACCGGCCTTACGACCACATCCGGTATGTTGTCGAAGGCGAATCCCGCTTCCTTCGGGAGCGGTGCCAAATCGTGGCTGTAAAGTATCCTTTCCATCTCGCTTGTGCTGACGTTCTTCTCTCCGATCGCATCCACGAGCTTCTGGATTATCTCTGGAGTGACCTCACGTGATAAGTTGTCCGATTTCTTCATTTTCCTGTGCCCCCACTTCTAAAAGCGTGACCTTGCCGATGTTCCCTCAAATAGGTTATCCATTATTAATGTTTTTGATAAAGATGCGTGCGCGAGGTATTCGCGTTACTCGTATCCTTGCAAGAACGGCACCGTATCTGACATATTCAGCAGTTTTGGTTTTGATGCTCCGTTCATGAGAAAAAGATGCGTGTGGCACCTGCAGTCCGAGCAGCCGAACCCCTTGAATACCTCCAGGCCGCCGCTTTCCTTTGCCATCCTGGACAGTTCGCATTCATCCGTCGGAGGAAGTGATACGTACGCTTCCATTGCGTCCGCGATCGTTGTCAGATGATCTATATGCCAATGTATCTTCTTCTTGTCGGACAGGTGCCTCCTGATCCTGCTGCCGAGGCCGTTCATGGCGCTTCCGACATAGCAGTACTCCCCTTCCTCTACCGTTATCGTCCCCAGCTTCCCTATGTCAACCGTCCTTTGAGCACGGAACTCAAGGAACAGGAGGTACGTGCCCTTGTGCATCGCGGTCCCTGTCCCTGACCTCGGATGAGGTCATTATGCGGACGATCATGCTGCTGCCGTCTATCCTCGATTCGGATATTTTCGTTATGTCCCCTAATCTCCTGCCGTAGACAATCATGTCCGAAATGTTCTTCACGTTGTCCTTCATAGGAACCTTCAACCTCAGGCCGTCGAGATGCAGCACGATCGGCGCAGGACGGAGACTTTCCTTTATCGGCTCGTATTCTTCCAGCAATTGCTTTATCTCCGCCGGGTGCACGAACAGGGGGTCCTCCTCGAGCATTTTCCTTTTTATCCTGAGCACCTCGTCCGTTCTGTCCGATATCTCGTCGAGTTTTTTCCTTTCCTCGGGCGTCCTCATCCTTTCCGATTTCCTTCCGACGCCAGACACTATGGCGTCGCATGTCTCCTCCAGGTTGTCCGGCATGGGGCCGGAGACCAATATCACCGGGACCTTTATCTTTTCGAAGAGATGGCTCTTCGCTTCGACGCAGCTCTTGAAGTTCCCCAGAACGAATACTGCGGCGTCATACTCGTTTATGATGTCCATCTCCTGCATCGATATCTGCGATGTCGCTTTCCCTCTTCCCCTTGCCAATCCCATGACGACCGTTATCGCACCGAGCTGTCTGAGCACTTCCGCTATATCGCAGATGGGATGGGGCATGTGGTGCCTTCCCAGGGTCGGCCCGACGACGGCGATCTCCGTCCCCGCCAGCGGGACCGACTTTACCATCCCTCCTATGGCCGTGCATACCTTTTCCACCTCTTCCTTATCCTCTCCCGGGATGGACATGGTCACGGTGAGCATCTGCGCGCTCCTCGTCTTCTGTAGCACGACGCCGCCGATGTCCTCTATCATCTCCAGCAGCTCATTTGAACGGTACACGCCGCCGTCGTACATCATCACTTCATACATTGGCGGAATCCCTCACTTCGCTGTGCATCCTCAATGCGATATCCTTCAGTTCCTGTGTGAATATCTCCTCGGTTGCCGCTATTGTTATTATCCTTCCTTCGGAGATGTTGTGCCTTGCCTTGATCCCTTCCGGCAATATGCGCCACATCGCCCCGATTATCTCCTGCTTCGCGTCCTCGCCGGATGTTATCTCTGTTCCGGCGATCCGTTCGTCGTCACCGTTCCCTATCTTGATATCGAACCTGGTCTGCTGGTCCACGCTGTCCCTTCCGTATATCCTCCATAACGCTGACAGTATCTCCGGCGCATAATTCTCATCAGAGATCGTGATATGCACATCGCTGCCCTCCGTCCTTATGCTTGCGGCGTCAGCGATCGTCTTGCTTTCCGGTTCGGTGCGCATCACTATCGTGAAAATGAACAGCGGTCTGGCCGGGTCCAGGAATATCTTCGCTCTATCAAGAGATAATGCCTTCCCCATCTCGCCCATGAGCGCCTCGAATAACTTCTTGTACGCTTCGTTCCCGTACGCATCCGGACCGGTCACTTCCGTTTCCATCAGTACCCCTCTAAGAACCCGGACGACAGTATGGCGCCGCCCACCGCGCCTATGTACTGCGAGTTCGGCGGCACTATGGGCGTTGACCCCAGTACTTCTCCGACCGCTTTGACCAGGCCGGATATCAGCGATGTCCCTCCCACTTGGATTATCGGGTGGCGCACATCTATCTCCTGCAACTGTTGCTCGTACACCTGTTCGGCAACGGAGTGGCATGCTGCTGCCGCCACATCCTCAAATGTCTTTCCGTCACCGAGCGTCGTCACCAGGTCCTGTATCCCGAAGACGGAACAGTACGAGTTCATCTTGGCGTTCCTCCAATTGCCGTTGTCCGCCAGGGCGCCCAATTCGGTGACCTCTATCTTCAGGCGTTTTGATACCATTTCCAGGAAACGTCCCGATGCGCCGGCGCATATCCCTCCCATCGTGAAGTTATCCGGAACGCCGTCCCTTACCGTTATCGCCTTGTTGTCCATCCCTCCGATATCCAGGATGGTTGCCTCGCCGCGCTGTCTGTCGGCTAACCACACGGCCCCTTTGGAGTTCGTCGTGAGTTCCTCCTGCACCAGTTTCGCGTTGTAATGCTTCCCCAGCCTGAACCTCCCGTACCCGGTGGTCCCGATCGCCTCCACATCCTTCATCAGCACGCCCGCTTCCTTCAATGCGTTCTCAAGAACGTGCTCAGCCGATTTTATTACGTCCCCGGAAGGCGTCCAGTCCTTTCCCGCTATGCGGTTGTCGATCATGACCACTGCCTTCGTTGTGCTCGACCCCGAATCTATGCCTACCGTTATTCCAGTCTGTCTCTCCCTTGCCAGTAATTCCTTGCGTGTGACTATCGTCACCAGAGCCTCCATCCTTGTGAGCAGCTGGGCCGCCTTCAGTCTTTCGGTGAACGAGTATGTCACTACAGGCAGCCTTGTGTTGTCCTGTATGAACCTCCTTACCTCATTCCTCACCAATGCGCCCTCCGCGCATCTGAAACAGGTTGCGATGAACACCGCATCCGCATCGTATCTGCGGTCGGCCAGCTGCACCGCTCTGGCTATCATCAATTTCAGTTGCGGCGACTGCGGTTTAAAGCCGAATCTTTCGACCGCCTTGTCTATGTCCCCCGCAGAGACGTCCGGGTGCACTATGGTTGCGCCCACGCTCCTTGCCGCCTTCTCTATCTCATACTGTACACTGCTGTACTCGGTGCCGCATGACAGCTGTGCGATCTTTATCATTTCAGCCCTCCCAAGAACTCTCTCATCCTTACCACGAGGTCTTTCGCCTCTTCCTCGTCGTTCGGATAATTGACGTCGAGTATCGGTATCTTCCTTCTTTTCAGCAGATAACGGACCATGAGGTTCGTGCGGTGGCAGCCGACGCACCCGAAGCTGTACGGACAATCCTCCATGATGACGGCCGCTTCCGCTTCTTCGATCATCGGCCCCCATACCGCAAGCCTCCCTCTGATGCCTGACGGAACTTCGATGCCGGCGTACTTCAGCCCCTTCATGACATCCTCGAGGGTCACGTTCATCGGAGGCATGTCTATCTCCGTCTTGTCTATCTTCTCCTGTATCGCCGCCATTGAGCTCAGCGGCTCATGGCCTGACCTCTCGACCAGATCGAACAGTATCAGGCTGTTCGGCGGGTCTATGAAAACCTTCATCACTTCACCTCACAAATCTTTTTGAAAATATCAACGGGAAGCTTCTCCCGTACCTTCCTTTCCGATGCCTTATCTCCTCTGTCCGCACAGTTCAGCCCGTACTGTATCTTCCACAGGTCGTTCCACTCCTGCTCCAGCTGCGCGAACCCTGGCCTTGTGCCGTGGTGTGCGCGGCACCTTCTGGGGTCGCCTGCCTGGTATGCCCTCACCTTTGTGAATATCCCGTTCGGGTCCAATTTACGTATCTCCGATACCACCCAGAGGACGGTGTCCCTCGGGCCTTCCAGGACCGCGCCGTAACATGCTTCCTTCACTGTGACGCTCTTCCCCATCGTGTGTATCGTCCTTGTCACCTGATCCGGCGTTATGTCGGATGCCGGCGATATCACAATTAACCTTGTCTCCCGTTCGGAACTCATTGATGATCCTCCCTGATGTATATTATGTCCCCTTCCTTCGATCCGTCTGCAAGCCTCTTGATGTCGCCTTTGAACGTCCCTGTGATGTTCGTGCCGTACGGCTCCTCGCCGGTCGGACCGAACTCTTTGCTGTCCTCCAGCCTGATGCCCATGAGACCGCAGTTCGGCCTTGCCTGATTCGTTATCCCTATGTCGCCCTTCTTACATCTCTTGAACTCCGTTCCGGGATAGAGCGCCTTCCCTCTTTCCTCATCGCCCTCGAACGTCATCATCGGCATCCCTTTGAATGCGAAATGCACCTTCATCGTTCCTATGGGTTTGTGACTGAGTCCTGTCACCTTTTCAAAATAATGCACGCTGGCCGGCTCGCCCTTCCTGTTCAGTGATATCGGGAACACCTTCTCTGCGGGAACGCCGAACGTCTCCGCTTCGCTGCCGGACGTTGCATGTATTGTCCATTCCGGCTCCTGTTCAACGATCACGGCATCATCCGACGTGTCGCCGGTGCGCACCTGCCTCACTCCGAACGAGTCCAGGAACCTCTGTCCTTCCGATTGCGTCATCCCCACTGAGAGCACCCGCCGCTGGTCCGCTGACACCGTCACGCGGTCGCCGGCCTTCGCATGCGCCAATATGCTCTTCCCCAGCGTTATCTTCCCGATGTCGTTGTGCGGCTGCAGCATCTGCCTTCTTTCCTTGTAGAAGAATATCCTGCCCTTGCCGATGCCTGCCGTTCTTACCGTGACGTGCCCCTCTCCCCTTACCGCCTTTTCCTCGTCGTTCAGAACGACGTCCGTGTTGTCAGAGCACGCTGCGTAACTTCCGCAGGTGTCCGATATGTCCACATATCCTTTGGACGCCGTGACCAGGAAATGTTCACAGCTCATCGGCGACCGGCGGTTGAGGGAGACGTTCACATACGTCTCTATTGACATCCCCTCTTCCAGTTTGTGTCCCGTGTCCTTCGTGACGATTATATTCTCAGAACGTTTTTCTGATACGACCGGCCTTATTGAAATTATCTTATCGCCTTCCCTGAGCATCCCGAGAATGTGGCGGCCGGATGTTATCCTCCCTATCCTTCCGGTCCCGGCGCCGTATGGCCACTTGTGACCCTCCATGGCGATCATCATGTACGTTGTGCTGTTATCAAATCCGCCGAGAGAGAAGAAGCAGTCGCAGTACCTGTACATCCTTGCCTCGCGTGATACCTTCAGGTCCGTTGGGAACGAACCGAACGCGGCTATCCTGCGGGTCACCCATCTTGCCCCTATCCCTTCTATCTTCCCGACGATCTTCTTCCATGTCCTTGCGTCATTGCTGTCATCTAGATGCAGCGTCATTGACCCTTTTGTCGTTACCAATTCAAGGTCGTTGGTCTCTTCTTTTATTCTTTCGGTTGAAAGATATATAGATATCAGGGAGCCGTCGGCATATGGTTCCCCGGAAATCGCATCTTTCAGCGTTGCCTTGGACGGGACCTCTTTCACAATGCCGTTCACTGTCACTTTCATTTGATGTGCCCCCTGTCCGGCAACATCGACTGTATCTTTGACACGATCTCATCCAGCTTATCCTGCTGGCAGGTGACCCCTCTTATGACGCCCGTTGTTATCTCGCGTATCTCTCCCTTGGTGCCTATGTTATCGTCGGCGGGCATCACCACCCTTGTCTTCACACCGATCTCCGCGAAATCTTCAAAATCAACAGGACATTGCGAAACTATCATCGCCGGGATGTTGACGTTCCTCAGAATAAGCCGCGCCTTGTAGATTATGTGGTTCCTCACATTGCCTAAATGGATCAGCGCGACCTTGAACTGCTGTATGCGTTCCACTTCTATGGGATCGAGACCGAAATATGACCCCGATGAGATATCAAGCGCGTCCGCAGGTACTCCTGTGCCTGCGTTGACCACGAGGACCGAAGTGTCTATCCCTTCCTCCCGCAATGCGTACGTGATCTCACATACCGGCTTCGTGATGTGCCTGCGGCCCGGGCCCATTGCGACCACGACGACGTCCCTTCCGCTCTCTGATATCGTTGCACGCTGCGCCAGGGACCCTCCTGCGCCGAGTCCCATCGACTCCCTGCATTCCACGAAACTCAAATGTCTTCCGATACGCTGTTTCACTTTATCCCGCTCTCGGCAAGTTCTTCTTTTGTCAGTTCTTTCACTATCTCGGACGGAGATCCGATCATCACGATCTTGCCGTTCCTCATCAGCGCCCCACGGTCACAGCAGTTCTGTATGAAGTCCATGTCGTGGCTCACGATCACGAACGTCTCACCGAATTCCTCTCTGGCCCTCAGCACGGAGTTCGCTATCGTCACCTTCGTGATCGGGTCCATCGTTCCGGTCGGTTCATCAAGTATCACGATCCTCGGCTCCTGTATGAGCACCTGTGCAAAAGCGATCCTCTGGCATTCGCCGACGCTGAGCGTGTCCGGATATGCGTATAATATCTTCTCAACGGCGTTGGACGAGAATCCTACGCTCATCAATGTTTGAATGGCCTTTACTTTGGCCAGCTCGGCGGGCATCTTCATTCCTATGCACGTCGTCAGATTCTGAAGTATCGTATCGAACGGATACAGCGAATATTCCTGATGCAGGAATCCGATATACGGTGTTGCCCTTCCCTTCCCCTCCGGTCCGGCCTCCGACATGTCCACCAGGTCATCGCCCACCTTCACCTTCACGGACCCCCCGGTGCATGGCGACATGCCTGCGATCATCCTTGACGTTGTTGTCTTTCCTGCGCCGGATGTGCCCACCAGCGCGAATATCTCTCTTTCTTTGATATCAAAGGTCACATCATCCACCGCTTTCACGACACCGCGTATCACCGAGAAGAAATACTTCTTGGCGTTCTGCGCTATTATTATCGGATCGCCGAGGTTGGATGTTGATCTTTTCTCAAATTTGTATTCCTCCATGAACTTCTTTGTCACTTTTTCGGGAGCATCATGCATTATGACGTTACCTGCGTCCAGCCATATCGCGTCATCGGCCATCTTGTCTATCGCTTCCGGCCAGTGGGATGCGAACACCATGCACATCCCTTTGGATTCCACTAATCTTATCAGCGAATTGTGCACGATGTCAGCTGTCTTCGGGTCCAGCGTCCCTGTCGGTTCGTCGGCGAGGAAGAACAGCGGATCCTTTGCGAGCTGTCTTGCAAGGACCGTCCTCTGCTTCTCCCCTCCGGAAAGGTCGCGGGCTATGTGCGTCGTCCTGTGCGTCAGATTCACGAACTCCAGAAGTTCCACGATCCTCTTCGTGCGCTCCCTTTCATCCAGCCCCTGCGGTAATGCTTCTGCTATGTTCTCCATCACGGACCTGTCGCCGAACAATGCGAACGTCCTCTGCATCATTATCGCGATGCGCCCCTTGATCTCCTCCCTGAGCTGGTCCCTCTCCGGTAACGACCAGTAGTCCACATCCTTGGTCGTTGTTTTAGAATTGCATTTGGAGCACGGGGCGCCGTCATACGGAAGATCTATGGAACCGCACTTGGTACAGTGGTTCACTCTGTATATCACTTTACCTTTATCGGGCTTATATTCAACGTTCCCTCTTACCATGTTGATAAGGACGCTCTTTCCTGCCGCACTCTTTCCTATCAGGCCGAGCGAGGACCCCGTCCTCAGTTTCGCACTTACGTCTTTCAGTACAGTGCGGCCGTTGAACTGTTTGGATACGTTATCTATTATTAGCAGGTCGACCGCTTCGCGCATCATATAATGGTGATTGGATTGAGATTATAAAATCTCACTGTAACAATAGGCGTTAAAATAATATTAAAAAATAAAAAACCTACGCATTGTTTAATTATGTGAATAATTTTACGGAATAGTATGCTCAGACCTCACACCATTGCATCCGGGGGACCTACACCCAAATTCACTGACTATCATATCTGGAAAGCGCTGATGATAATGAGCGAGACCAGACCGGTCGGCCGTAAGACGCTGTCATCCTCGCTGAACCTTGGGGAAGGAAGCACGAGGACCATATTGGATACCTTCTGCGAAGAAGGATATATCACGGTCACAAAAAGCGGAGCGGTCCTTTCAGAGAAAGGGAAGAAGATCAAAGATGCTGTCAGGATGGATGTCGGCATCGTGAGCGTCAGCGACCTTACGATAGGCGCAGTGAACTGCGCAGTGAAGATAAGGGGCGTTTCCAAAAAAATAACTTACGGATGTGAGGAACGGGACGCCGCCATACGGGCGGGCGCGACCGGCGCCACCACACTGGTATGTACGGGAAGCAAGCTCATCTTCCCCGGCTCCGAATACCCGGTATCGCCACAGATGGAGTCTGCGTTGAAAAAGGAGTTCAGGATCGGGAACGGGGATGTCATCATCATCGGCACTGCGCCGGATGCCGAGAAGGCCGAAAGAGGTGCCGCATCCGCCGCCATCAGACTTATAGGCGGCATTAAACTCAACAAGGCCGCCCTGGACGTCCCGTTCCAGAGGAACTCCAATAAAGAACTTATGTCCTTGGCATTTACAATACACGACCTTGTCGGAAGGCTACCGGTATGCGCAAGGAGCAAGGATAATCTGGGAATAAGGATAGAGAACGGGGCGGTCATTGACAACACGTACACCGGCGAGGTCTTAGAGGAGGCGATGGACCTTGGCACCACGATACGTCGTGTCGCCACCTCGGGTCCATACAAAGGTATAAAAGTAATAGTGGCTCCTCTGGAGGTCGACGGCGAGGTCGTCGCCGCTGTCGGAGTGGTGGACATAAGGGCGATGGCCGGCGTTGACAACCTGATAAGGACAAGTGAGAACGATGAGTGACGTGAAGATATCAATAAATGCAGGGATATGCGGATTTACGACCAAAGTTGTCGCAACACTGTTGGAAGATTATCAGACAGTGAAGTTCATCTCCATAGAGAGCGGCTGCCCGAACATAAAGAACATGATAGGGAAGCTCAAAGAGGCGGATTCGATAAACGCCGTGGGAACGAGGCCCCCTGAGAACATACTTATGAAGAAATGCTATGAGTTCATACCGCATCCCGCATGCCCGGTGCCCTGCGGCATGGTGAAGGCCTGCGAGGCTGCCGCCGGACTTGCGCTTAAGAAGGAATCATGGATAAAGTTCGAATGATCACATTCCGAAAGAACCACCAAACCCTTTAACAACAATCAAACATGGTGAGGAGAACATGGGAGACGATCTGCCGGTCGAGATAATAAAAGGTCTGAGGGGAGTGCTCAACGCATTCTATCTGGACAAGAATATACTGAGCATACTGAAGGATGAAGAGGCCAGCGTTGTGAAGGCGACGATGGACGTCGGCGTGACCAACGAAGGGTTCAACGAGGCGCTGTTGCGTGAGAAGGTCATTTGCGTTGTCAAAGATACCAGGTTCAGGCCTCCGCCTGCTCCCACCGTGATCCTGAGAGGGAACGATGGTGCTCTGCTCGGTGAGGAGGTGTTCCCGCACACCATGCACCTGTATGAGGGAAGAGAGGACCTCATATGGATGGGCGACGGGTTCGTTGTCTTCCCGCACATCGAAGTGAAAGGCGGAGAGAAATTCGTGATGCCTCCCATAGCGTTCCCGGAACTGAACGAAGGGAACGGATGCACGGATGTGATATCATGCAGCCCCGCACCCACCTCCGACCTCAAGATAAAGAACTACTATGGGCTGAAGGATGATCCGCGGTTGGCGACGATACTCGTTGCGTTCAATAAAAGGTGAGAGCCGATCTGTGAATAACCGATGATCAGTCCAGAACGGCCATCTTCTCTCTCACGCCGTCCATCTGCTCGTCCAGATGGACCATGTCCGTTGACGACAGTATTATGTTCGCCCTGATCTCCACGTTTATCTTACTGAACAAGCTCTTTTTCATTTTCATTGCTTCTATCGCCGTCTTATCAAGCCTTACGATTATTGAAGATACTTTCCATAGCTCGGTGTCGATCATTGCCGTAACTACAGTCCCCACTAACGCATTGTCGCGTGTGACGACCTTGGCGTTGATCATTGACGATAACGATGATATGTTGTTGTTATCGGGGACGATCGCGTCCTTTATTATTTCGATGGGCTGACTGAGGAGCATCACATCATTCAGCACAAAGTCCTGCGGCAGGAACATGAACGCCGTTTTGCCGAATCCGGCTGACAATTTACCGGATGATCTGCGGGCCTTGATCTTCAGACCCTTGACGTCCCATTCGAACGGATCGTACCGAACGTCGGTTATCTCGCCGACCTCGTACGCATCCGATGTTATCATCAGTATGTCCTTCAGTGACTCAAGAGGTATTGTCATGTATACCGTATTAACGACGATACGTAAAAAAATTTCTAAAAATATTCCTTATACGGCGGATGCCGCATAAGGAAATTATTGTAAAAGGTTTATCCTCCGCCCGATGGCATGAACATGTCGATGTTCACTTCCTCTGCTGTCTCTTCGAACTGCTTTATGGCCCTGAGCTTCTGCTCGCGGTCCTTCTCGCGTTCCTTGTAGGTCTCAGGTCTGTACTCTCCCGGGTCCGCTTTGGTCAGGAATGTGACGTCGTAGTACAGGTTGGTGAAGTCGAGCAGCGCCCATACCTTGCCGTCCCGTTCTTTAACGTCCGTTACCTTACCGACCGTGGATGTCGGCAGATACTTACAGATCTGGCCCACTTCCATTGTGTCCTCACACCTTTATGACAGCGGTTCTCTCGCCGGCCGGCTTGAACTCCCTGAGTCCGCCTCTTCCGATCTCCTTGGTGATGTTCGCGAAGTCGAACACGAGGTTCGGGCATGCGAACGCGATGCGCACGAACGGGTTGACCGTGAATGCGTCGCCTCTCGCCGCGTGGGCGGCCTTGGGGATACCGGTGTAACCGGACAGGTGACCTACGTTCATCGCGTAGTTCGGGTAGTTGGGGCCTCTCAGTTCCATCGGGAGACCTTCGTCGGACCTGTATGCAAGTGAGTTCGCGGAACCGCACTGGTCCTGCAGGTCGTATCCGTAGAATCCGAGTCTGCCGGCCCTCTCCTTGTGCTGCAGCATCGACAGGTACCAGAGGTTCACACCGCAGTCGGCGACACCGGTAGCCATCGCACCGGCGATACCGGTGGTTGCGGCTGCAACTGTCGCCCTCTGGGAACCGCCGAAGTGCGATTCCATGACAGCGGGGTACTTCTCGTACATGCTCAATGCGTACGCGTTCACTTCGTCACCGAGTTTCAGGAGGTCATCGAATTTGCCTGCGTCGAGCTTGCAGAATCCGCCGTACTTGTCCTTTATCAGGTCTATCGCGTAGTACACGTAATCCTCAAGGATGTTATCCGTGTATGCTGCGGATGCGTACTGCGTGAACCCTACACCGCCGGACATGTATCCGCCCAGGTATATCTGGTCGAACACAACTGCACCGAGAGCCACTGACTCCAATGCGGCGCGTCCCGGGTCGTCCGGTTTGATACGGTCGGACTGTGCGATATCAGCCATGTATCCGAACGGAATTCCTCCCGGTTCGTTGGGGCCTCTTGCACGCCTTGCCGGCATCATCGTACCCATTTCCATCGACTGGTGCTTTGCCGAGTATGCAAAGTCTGCGATAGCCGCCTCACCTGCAGCCAGTTTGTACGATGAGATGAACGCCATCGAGATCTGCATCGCTGCGTGCCTCGAGACCGTCGCACCGTCCATGAGCCTTCCGACCATTGTCGGAACGCGTACTGCCTGTGTCAATGTGTTGCCGATCGCCTTCTTCAGCTGTGCCGCGTGGTCCTTACTGAACAGCTTGTTGATGTCGATGACGAATCTCTTGTCGATCTCGTCTATCAGCTCATCTGAACCGCTGAACACCTTGATGTACGAGTCGTACACCAATGCGGGGTTACACTCGGCCATGTGCTCCTGAACGACCGCTCCTCCGGGGATGGTGTGGTTGACCGTCTCCAGATAGGCGTTGATCGTTTCCGGCGTAACTTCCTTACCAAGCCTTCTCTCGATGGTCTGGTGCGGTGAGTCCAATCCTACGAGGACCGTCCTCCTTATGTCATCCCAAGCCTGCTGGATGGCAGGGTTGTTGATGCAGTGAAGGTCATCCGGTTCCACGAAGATGTCAGTGTGGGACATCTGGTAGGGCATCCATGACCTCTGTCCGAGCGGTACACCGATGTCCTGATTCATCATCGGTATTCCGCGTGCCTTGGCGATCTTCTTTGATGCTTCTACGAACTCCACTTTCCTCTTGGACTGTTTCCAGCCGCCGTAGCAGTAGAACTTCGTGTGCACATCGGTCGGGTCCTCTTTGAACTTCTTCTTGACCGCCTGCATGAACAATTTCTCTTTCTCTTTTGCCAACTTCATACCCCCTTCACGTTAAAGGGCTGGTACCCGGCAAGCGTTCTCAGTTTGTGTATCCTAAGACCGTATGCGGTAACTTCCTTGTCATCCCTCATGTCGACTCCGCCGGGGTACGCGCTGAAGATGGTGGTCCTCTTCTGCAGGTTCTTCTCCGAGTCCGGTTTCCCGACGGAGATCTTCCTGTCCAGGGGCAGGGCGACCTGGTCCTTCACGTAAACGACCTCGCCCTTCTTCGCATCCCAGACGTACCTCTGCCATGCATCGAACATCAGGCCGTTCTCATCGAGACGGCATGCGTGACCGTGAACGGTCGCACCTCTGATACCCGTGAGCGCAGGGTCGAATGTTTCGTTGTCTATGAGCTCTTTGGACAGCTTCTCAAGGTCCCTCTCCCTCATTTCGATGATCTGCCTTCCGGAAAGTGTCCCGGTGTCAAGACCTCTGTACCTGGACAGGTACATCCATGCCCTCTGGTACGGGGAGATCGGAGCGAAGTAGACGGAGTCGGTGAACTGCACGTATCTTACGCGGTCCCCCTTCTTCGCACCCTCGATCGGTGTGACCAATTCCCTTATCGGGCACGCAGGCTCCTTACCCTCCTCGAGCGGCGGGTGTATGGACTTGTAGTCCTCTCCGGGGTTCCTGTGTCCCAATATCCTGACGACGTCATCCATCGCGACGTTGCGCAGGTTCTTCAATTTCTGGTTCGGGTCCAGGTACTTGCGTCTGTTGACCGCAGGCACTGTGGTCCCGGGATAGAATTGTCTTTTGTACTTTGCCATAATTAGCACCTCAGTGTGTCTGTTAAGGTAGGCCTGTATTTCGAGTACCTTCCGACCTCCAACGTATACCCCACGGGGATCGTCCTGTCGCACACCTTGCGTATCTCCTCCACGGAGGAATCAACATCGGCCTCGTCGGTCAGTTCCACGAAGAACCCTCCGACCTGTTTTATCAGCTCTATCTCCTGGTTCCCGAACTTTATCACCCTGCGTTCAGGATGGTTCACGGGTATCCCGGTGTGCGGCCCGCTCTTCACCTTTTCAGGTAAGGTCTCGCCGCATATGTTGATCTGCCTTATGTGCTTCAATTCGATCAGCGCGTTCAGCACCTTCTCCGTTGTGTCCGCGCTTAACAGGCGGTCGGTGAATATCTTCACCTCGGGAAGGGGCGTTCCGGCGTATGACGTCTTCATCGTTCTGGTACCTGTCATATGGATCATACCTTCTTCGCTATTTTCTTGGCCTCCGCGCCAACGACCTGCATTGGAGTGCTGAACTCTTTCAGGTCACCGAAAACTTCTTTGAACAGACCAGACGTTGCCTCTGCAGAGAATGTCTGCGTTCCGCCGTCAAGACAGTTGGCTGCCGTGACCGCCGGGATCAGAACACCTTTTGCGTGTTTGGTAACGACGTGGTTCCCATGGAACAGACCCGGTCCTCCGCCTCCGTAGATGGAATGCGAGAAGAAAGACATACCGACGCACACACCCATCGACCTTCCGTAATCAGCGGACGGGAGACCGGTCTCGTGCTCCAATATATCGTTGTAGTACAAGACGGTCGAGGGAACACCCTGGGCCGCTCTTGCCGCACCGACGTTTACCATGACTGCTGCGACCATTCCGACTGACGCATATGCGTTCCACAGCGGGAGGTCGTCTGTTGTGTAGACCTTGTATCCTGACGGTAATGTCTCCTTTACACGGATGACATTGTCGTCGATCGCCCTTTCCATAAGGGACTCGATGACTGTACCGACCGTTCCGGTCTTGCCGTTCTTCTTCACTATGCTGTAAAGTATGTTGTTCGCGTTCAGCCCCTCGTATGCAAGCGCGAGGAGGTGACCCCTCTCGAACGGACCGATCGCATCACCCATCTCGAACGCGCCAAGCTGCTCAAAGAGCGCCGAGAGCGCGACACCCTGCATCGCGTTCCTGTTGACAAGCGCGACGACGTGGTTGGACATGATGTTCCTGAGAGCGAATCCTGCTCCTTCGTTGTTCTGCGGAACCTCGAGGATGGACCTTATGTTGGCTCCCAAGAATGTCATTGTCTGAGGGTATCTTCCCCAGACCGCTCCCTTCACCATGTTGGCCTTGTACATCGGGACCTTGAACTGGTCGATGACGGCCTCGGTGACGGCTGCTGCGGTCGCTGTGAAACCGGTTGTGTACTCCACACCTGCGGACAATCTCTCCTCGGGCACTACGACGACCATGGTCTTGCCGCCGGACTTCAGTTCGACAACAGTTCCGTCACCGTCAGTGACCTGGACCATTTCTTTGACTGCTTTCGCAATCTTGCTAGCATTTGCGACCAGCGGGATATCGATCTCTTTACCTCTGATTATGCATCCGTCTCCACCCATTTTACCGGTCTTGAGAGCATTCTCGATACCGGCGAGGTTGACGGCTACAGTTCTCTTGGTCATAGAGGCGAGTCTCTTGATCGCGCCGTTGCGTAATGGGCTGATGGCTTCCAGCGGAACGTCTTTTGCAATGCGTTTGCCGCGGTCGTCATACAGGTCTATTACGTCCTTGTATTTTGGCATTTGATACCTCCATCTCTTATAATCTGCCGGAACGGGTGAACCCGCTCCGCTCCCCTTGCAATATTCGGTAATGCCTTTTTAGATATAAAATGTGCGCATTTTAACAAAAACTATACAATTGTTGATACATAACTGCTGAACCGTTATATCCATTCGGACCCTTAACATATTTAAATGCAGCGTCCAACGTAAAAAATTAAGTTTTTTTATCCATATTCCAAGCTCTGTTAAGTCTGGGTCCTTCACGCTCCGGGTCCATCGTGGACACCTCCAGGCCGGGTATTATCATCCTCACGGAAGGCACTCCTATCTCCGGTCTCGTGATATCCACAGCCACAACTTTATCGAATCCGCACTCCATCAGATTATCAAAAACGACCTCGATATCATCCAATACATAGGGGGTGTCGAGCCTTTTCATGTCACTCAGTTTCACACTGCTACTCAATTTTGAGTACCATACGCGGTTCACTTTCTTGATCATATCATAGCCCATCTCCTGCGTCACATTCTGCAGTTTTGCATTGATCTTTGAACCGTGCTTGTGCGTCGTTCTTGACTGCGCAACCTCCGTCAGAGCACGCACCGCGGCTATTTCCGGATTCAGGTGCGTTCCCACGCCGATGGTCAGCAGCTCCGGATCCTTTGTCCTGACGTCGTCCGCAGCCGCTCCGATCGTCGGTATGCCGATGTCGCTCGTCAGATCCTTCAAATATATCTCAACCCCGCTGTCGTTGAACTTTCTGATCAGTCCGGCGCACATCGAATCGTCATCTACGATAACATCGGCGTTCGCCCTTTCCCTGTGCTCACATATGGACCACGCATCCCTTTCGACGAGTTCGAGCACCGCATGCAGTATCGCTTCCTCCATTGTGTTGCCCGCCGCTATCCCGTTGGTATGATATCTGAACAGCTGAAGATCGCCGTCCGGGAAGTAAGGGTGATACACTGCACAGGCTGGCACCCATATCTCCTCTCCTCTGAATAATTCGAAACCGCGGCACCACGCTATCACATCATTGCGGTAATAGTTCGCTGTGCGCATCGGTAATATCATCTCCACCGGATCCAATGTCAGGCCGTTCTCCGAGGCTTCGTCAAATGTTCCGTAGATTATCTCGTCCGTATCGCGAAGCTCTGCGCTGTATCTCTCCATCGCCTCCATCACAGCTGACGCTTTCGCCTGCTCCGGCGTCGGTCCCTTCCCGTTGTAGAACTTCGTCTTTCCGTGGGCGGTGTTGGTCCTCGCTATGGAGAACACCGGTATTCCGATGTTGTCCTTCGATGTTATATCCTCCAGCGGCTCAAGGCCTGCCGCCGTCAGTAACGGGATCACTCGTCTCAGCGTCTCTTCGGGCAGCACGGTCCGTATACCGATGTCTGCGGATGCTTTGGGGCAGCGGTTAAGGTGCATGGTATCACTTCAGCTGGTTCATCGACCTGTACAGTTTCAGGTCGGCGTTCTCATCAACGACCATCCTTTCTATGAGTATGTCAACTTCGATACGGGTGACGCTTTGATTCTTCAATATACGGGACTGTATCATCTCATACAGGTCCTCCACGTCCTTTGTGTAAACTTCGCACACCAGATGATGGTCTCCGAACGCTTTGTATATGTGCCTCACCTCTTTGTAGCTGCTGAGGTCCTCTATCACATGCGATACCGATGATCCTTTGACCTGCAACGACAGCAACGATTTCACAACGTTCAGTTTGGACGGGTCGATCTCCAGAGAATATCCTTTTATCACGTTCTCGGATTCCAAACGGGCGATCCTTCTGCTCACCGTTGCTTTTGATATTCCTAACGAATCGCCTATCTGCCCCATTGATGTACGGGAATCCTTACGCAGCCGTTCAAGGATGTCCGCATCCTTCGAGTCCATCTCCTCGGTCATTGAATCAGATGTCACATGTATTCAATAAATATATAATGACTGAAACCTGAACTGTGAAAAAACAGGGAAGGAAAGGGTGTGTCACCCTTTCCTGTTCGCCTTCGGCAATGCGCCGTCCCTGTACCTGAGCAGCGTCCGGTACATTCTTTGGATCTCCTTTCCAGGTATGCCTATCATCAATTCATCAGGTTTCATATCGGTCCTCTTCCTGCATCCGTAGCATCCTATCGATATGTTCGGTGCGCCCGTTACCATCGGTACCGCGGTGGCGTCGACACATGCCGCCTGGAACGGTGCAGTATGGTACGTCAGCCTTCCTCCCCTGTCCGCCGTGAACAGCGGTTCAAGCCAGTACATGCGTTCCGGGATGTCCACGAATATCACCACATCCGGCTCAAAGTCGGCGTCCTTCAGCGGGCATACTACTGTCCCTTTGGTCCTGTACGGTATTTTTGCGCCCTCATCGATCATCTTCTTGGATGCGCTGACATTGTCATGCAACCCCACGGAGAAATGGAACTCCCCTGAGGCTACCTTTTCCGGGCGTTCTGACATACCTAATGTTGACGCCCCTACATTGCACCCGTGCGCCTCGCGCGGCATCATGTACCTCTCGCCGTGCCTTGCGCCCATCACCGACTGGCAGTAGCTGAGCTGCTTCTCCGGTACAGGATAACCGGCCGGGTACGGTTCGTCATCTTTTAAGATCTTCACTGCCACCGGTTCCCATTTGAGCTCGAGTATCTCTTTGAACGCCGCCGACGCTTCCGTGTTGCTGCTGAGTGCTGTCATACCACCAGTTACGCCTTCGTATAAGATATATTTTTTGTATCTTCCGCGAAAATGGAAGGGAGAGATGGTTTTGCGGATATGTTCACAGGGACACCTTGAGCTCCGAGAACTTGTAGACCTTTTCCGGGCACGACATCTCGCATGCTTTGCATGCGGTACCCAGGCACAGGTCCGATCGGACGATGATCTCCGGCCCCTTTATCACCGTGAGCGCTTTTTCCGGACAGCCCTTCTCGCATTTCTTACAGCCGGTGCATCCTTTGAAGTTCCCGTGCATCTTCATCCCCACCTCTTCCAGCGTGAAGAATCCCCTTCCGATCTCCGGTATGTCAGATTTGGCTATCCTGACCACTTTCGACGGCACTTTGATCGGGGGCAGCGCCTTGTGGCCGCTCATGACTATCATGTCATTGTACATCTCAAGGGACATCCCCTCCGTCCAGTACGCCAGCTCGAGAACGTACATGTCCTCGAATGTCTTGTTCGTGGCGAACATGATGTGATTCGATGATATCGAGTCGGCAACGGACTGCATCCGGTCCAGCATCCTGTCGTCTTTTATCAGATCATGTGCCATCATCAACGATGTGTTCCCCAATTGATATACTTCGTCCAGGCGCCGCGGTATCATGCCGCATATCTGCGCCTTTATCGGGTCCACGTACGTACCGGATGCGCCGGCCATGTACATCACCCTGATGTCCTCATCGCCTATCCCCACTTCGTGCAGCAATGTCCTGTGGCCCGCTCTGATCGCTCCCATGGCCTTTCCGGCCTCCTGCACATCGCTCTCAGAAAACCATATGCCGTCCATCAGGTGTATCTTGCCGTCCGGGGTGCTGATGTTCGGCAGTTTTATTATCCCCGATTGAAGGCCCATCGCCATAGATGATACAACACCCGTCCCGGTTATCCCTTTCGCCGAGTAGTTCAGGATCCTTACTTCCTTCCCGGTGCTCGGGTCCACCTTTGATGCGACGATAGGTATCAGTTTATCGTCAAGCACAAGGTTCTCCCATAATCCGTTCTCCGCCATGTTGACGTCGGATATCGCATGCGGCGCCGCAAGAACCCCGTATTTTATTGACTGACCTTCCATTGCGGGGCCTGCGGCCGCACTTCCCGAGTATAGTTCTCCGTCGTAGTACAATCCCATCTCGGCGTTCGTCCCGTAATCGGTGACCATGCATATCTCTTTCTTATCAAGCATTCCTGAGCGCATTATCATCGCCAAAGCGTCAGCGCCTATCTCGTGCCTTATCGCCGGAGGTATTATCACCTCCGTTTCCGGATTGATCGAGAGCATCCCTATATCGCCGGCCTTCCTTGTGTGCCCCCTTCTGCTCGGCCTTACCACTCCTAACGTTTTCAGCCTGTTCTCGCCTGCGTATGCTAAGTCCCGCACCTCAATGTTCTCAAAAAGCGATAGCTGAATGGGATTGCCGCAGATCGCCACTTTTTTTATGTTCTTTATGCTATCTGCGCCGTGCAGCCGTATCACATCATCGACCGTCTTCATTATGATCTTGTGCCCGACCTTTGACCCTGACGTCATCCAGAAATGAAGATGGTCCATTATGTTAGCTCCCGGCAAGGGGTGCCTCACCGTCACCGCGGTGGACAATATCTTTCCGCCCTTGTCGATGTCGACGAGATGGGACCTGAAACCGCTGGTTCCGAGGTCCAATGCAATTCCGTATGATACCATGTCGGTTCCTCTGCGTTCGTAACAGCGTATTATGATATAACACTTTCAGAGCGCGCGAGAACGATGAAAAGATACTAAGGATATAACGAAAATGTAATAAAAATGTAATAAAAACGAATTAAAAAGTTTAAAGGAAGGGTTTAACCCTTTACGCCTTTGACAAGCGCAATGAGGTTCTCGTTCTTGGTCAGTGCGGACAGTCCGCAGCCGGGTGCGACAACATCGAATCCTGCTTCCCTGACGATCTTCCCGTGCTTCATGCAGTCATCGGGCGTTCCCTGGAGCAGCGGGTTAACGCATCCCACGTTGCCTATGAGTACCGTCTTCTTGCCTACCGCTTTGACCGCCGCCTTCGGGTCCACCTTCTCCTCTATCGAAAGACCTGAGACCTTCGTTGCGACCATGTTCTCAAGGATCGGGGCCGTGTTGCCGCAGATGTGCAGCACAGAGAACGCATTCTTCACGGGTGCCAGGCTCTTGGCCAGGTATGCGCCTGCGAACTCATCGAACATCTCCGGTGACAGGAGGTCGGTGGATGCTGAGGGCTCGGACATCTGGATCACGTCGGCGCCTGCGTCCGCGAGGGCCTGTGTGTACGCCTTGGATATCGGGTTCACCGCATCGACCCATTTCTTTACCTCGTCAGGGGCCATCATTATCCCGAAGACCAAGTTCTCGGTGCTCACAAGGTGGCCTGCGAGGGTGAACGGACCTGTGTTCCCGGCTATGACCGCATATTCCTTTCCCTTCTGCTGTTTCAGAAGTTTTATTCCTTCCTGGGCTGCCAACGCCCTTCCGTTTTTCAGGAAGTCCTCAGGGGACATGAGGTTCGGCTCGTCGTATTCGCCGGTCATCGGGTCGAACATGAACGGGTGCTTCTTCAGCATCGGTGTTCTGTCCTGCTTTCCGGGATCGACGGTGCAGCCCATCGTCTCTGCCTCTGCTGTGAGACAGAACGGCGCCCTTACCGCCTCGAAGCCGAGCACATCTGCCTGGCCTGCGCCCAGTATTGCCATTGCCTTCGGGTTGGAGTGTGCCTCCGGCCAGAAGACGCCTAGTTTTTCCATCTGACCGATGGTCGCGCTCTGTGTGAAGACCGCTACCGGCGGTCTGTCGAGTTTTTCTTTCCTCATTGCTGCGAGTACTCTTTCTCTTGGAGTCATTGCCATGATATACTATCTCCTGAGAGGTACAAATGAAATTCTTTTATTTAATATGAGCGCACCCCTTTTTTTATTGCCTGTGTGCGCAGGGAGTTAACACGTATTCAGCGGCGCATCATAACGTCTTGGGGTCCCCTGTCACGCGTACAGTGACCTCTGCGAAGTTTATGCTCCTCGCCAATGCCTCCTCGTCCCAGTTGCCGTATGCGCCCTCCGTTGAAAAATGGACCTTCTGACGGCTCACGGACCTTATGTTCACCGCCCCCGACCGTTTTACCTTTTCCGTGAGGTATGTGGTCAGGCTGCGCGACGCTGCCGAGACGGCCGATTCGAAGCGATCGTAGTACACCATCCCCATGAACGGTATTGACGCCGAGAACCTGTAATCCAGCGTGGGTGCGACCGTTGCCGTCAGAGATTCGGATATCTTGCTTGTCACGGCGCCCACCGCGTTGCATACGTCGAAATGCTCCGGGAACATCACCGACGTACCGAACCTCTCACCGATATCGGCCATCATCGCCGCCGCCGGCGCACCTACGCCCACGATCGGGTATCTCAGTTTAGGAAGGATGTCAAGCGCCTTTCCTCTTTTCAGCGAGGTCATCTTCCTTATCAGCTTTGACGATGCATCGGAATACCATCCTTCCGTCTCGTCGTCAAGCATCTTTGTGATCAGCGCCTCGGATATCTTCATCCTGACCTCTTCGAACATCGTTGCGGCCGCCTGTTTCTCAGTCATGCCCATCTTTGAAGCGATCGCGTGCACCCCTGCCTCTGCTCCTGCGGGGCTGCCGCATTCGAACTTTTTCAGGAACACCATTATGTCCGTCGGCGTCAGGGATGATGCCTCTATGCACCCTTTCCGAGTAAGCGATGCCAGTTCGTCGGATATCATCCACAGTCCGTTCGTGGCGTCGCGTATCGCCAGCGATGTCATCGGACCATTTTCCTTCATTCCGGTGAAGACTCTTCTTTCTTTGTCCGTCATCTGCGACACGTCTGCGTCATCGTATGCTGTATAGTAATCAATGAGGTCGTCGAACATTATTTTATCAACGACGTGAGGATAACGGGACGCAAGGACCGCCAAAGGTGTTACGCGGTCCGGGCCTATGGTGAACTTTGAATCCTTCAATGTTATCCTGGAATCTCCTCCGAGGGCCACCGTGTACATGTCCACCGCTTTCACCCTGGTCCTCCATCTGCCTACGGACGCTCCCTCTTCCTGGATCATCGGGAACCCGGAGTCCATGACGGCGATATCGGTGGACGTCCCGCCGATGTCTATGATCGCACAGTTCTCCATCCCTGATAACGTCGTCCCTCCGACGGCGCTTGCCGCCGGACCCGATAATATCGTCTCCACGGGGTACATCTTCGCCTGCTCCAGATCCATCACGGAACCGTCGCCCTTGTATGCCATGATCGGCGCGTTTATTCCTCTCGCGATGAATGTCCTCTTGATATCGTCAAAGAACTTGCTGACCGTCGGTATGAGGCGTGCGTTGAGCACCGTGGTCTCTGTGCGTATATCAATGCCCAGCGTCCCCGATAGTTCGTGACCGGCCACCGTCGGGAGCCCCGTCATCTCCGACGCGATCTCCTTCACTTTCTTTTCCTGGGATGTGTTCATCGTTGAGAATAGCCCAGATATTGCAATGGCATCGACGCCTTTGCTCACTTTTTTCACAGCCGCCCGCACCTCCTTCTCGTCCAGCTGCGCCGTCGCGCGGCCGCGGCTGTCGAACCCTCCTTTGATGAATACCTGATGCCTCTCCCCGAAATGCACGGGCTCCATGGGGTTCCACCCTATGAGTATCAGGCCCACGTTCCCTCCCTTCCCCTCCAGTATGGAGTTGGTCGCGAGCGTGGTGGATATCCCCACCAGGGATATGTCCTCCGGCCTTACATCGGATGACCCGAACACCGCATCCACCGATGCATGCAGCCCGATCGACAGGTCACGGTGCGTCGTCGGTGATTTCCTCTTTGTCACTATGGTGTTATCATCAAGATCTATTATCACCGCATCCGTGAATGTTCCGCCGGTATCAACGCCGAGACCGTATCTTGCCACGGAGATCTCATCGTTCATCGTCTCCTCCGGCCTTTCCGGCTCTATGAGCCCTATGCCCTGCACCAATTTCCCCAGGTACCCGGAGACCTTCTCCCTCTTCTTCAGTTCGGAGTTGTATCTGGTGGTCTGATAGTACACATAATAAGAATTACCGGACCTTTTTACATCGAAACATTTCCTTCCCTTTGACTTTTCAGAGGCGATCCATTCCAATACCCATGCGTCGAATTCCGACCTTTGAACCATGTGTGGAAATTACCGTATAACTATTTAAACAGCATACCGTATAATTTTTTGCGGCATATCCGCACATGCGGTGGATCAAAAATAAGAATGATGGGAAGGGGTTTTCTGTCCTGATGATGTTCTTCCGCTCAGATGCCGAGGAACTTCTGGGCGACCTTTGATGCCTCAACAGCGTCGTAGGACCAGCCGTCCGCACCGATCTGGTTGGCGAACTCCTGAGATGTCGCGCCGCCGCCGATCATGAGCTTCATCTTGGCGTTCAGGCCCTCTTCTTTCAGGACCTTGACCGTCTCCTTCATTCCCTCAAGCGTCGGTGTCATCAATGTTGACTCTGCGATGATCTGGGCCTTCTCGGATTTCGCCTTTGCAACTATGTCCTTTATCGGCACATCCTTTCCGAGGTCTATGACATTGAGCCCGAGGCCGGTAAGCATCGCTTTGACAATGTTCTTCCCGATGTCGTGTACATCTCCCTCGACAACGCATATCACGACCGTTCCCTTTGCCGCCCCGGCCTTGCCGGTCAGAAGGGGAAGGACGAGGTTCAAGCCCTTGTAGAGTGTGTTCGCCGACAGAAGGACTTGCGGCAGGAAGTACTGTTTCGCTGCGTATTTGTCACCGACGACGGCCATCGCCTTCGAGAGACCCTCGAATATGATCGTTTTTGCACTGAGACCTGAATCCAAGCATTTCTTGGTCGCGTCCTCTGCTTCTTTAATCTTTCCGTTTATAACTATGTTGATAAGTGCGTCCAATTCTGCGCTCATACTATTTCCTCCATCTAAATGTAAGATGTTGTGCCTTCGTAACGAAAGTGTGTAAATAAAGGCTTTTATGGTTGGATGTTATATCCACATACTTGCATATTTTTTAATATAAAATAATATGCTTAACCAGCGTTAACATATATGAACGGTTTGTTTATCTGGTATCTTTTAAGTACTTAGACAGCTGAAGGCTCATCTGACATGAAATGCGTCTGAGAAGTAGTATATTATGGTTCCGTTCCCCTTAGTTCCCCTAAAAAGCCCAGTTTTATCATACCTATCTCCGATACCCCGTAAACACGGGCCCTGTTCATGTCCGCCTTCCTGCATGCGCCAGACATGAACGACTCTTCCGAAAGATCATTGCCAGATGAGAACGGGCTGAACGGCGGTATCACTATTATCCCCTCTGCCTCCGAGTGGAGGAAGCACTGAAGTTTCACGCTGCCGCTCATCCCGTCGGATATCCTTACCGACGGGTGCTCGTGGCCTATTATCACCGGCCTCTTCCCGGAATCGCTGTGCCCGTGCTCCAGTCTGAAGCCGGCGATGTCAACGTGATCCATCACCCTCATGCCTGTGTCCGACAGGATGTTCTGAAGGAAATTGTCGTGGTTCCCTTTTATCACGACCACCTCGGCCGCATCCGCTAGCATGTTTATCATTCTGGAAACTTCCCTGCGGCTTTCATACGGTGCTTTGGCGAAATCATGCTTTATGTCTCCGAGGAGCACGACCCTCTTCGGCTCGTACCTGTATATTATCCTGTTCAGTGAGTCGCGTATGGATCTTGTGTTCACCCTGGGAAGATATATCCCCTCGCCCTCGAGCGCCCTCTCGTATCCGAGATGGAGGTCCCCTATCACCACCGTCGGCCCATTGTCTAGGATGAGACATCTTTCGTTGGAAACTTTAACGCCGGGCAATATCTCTACGGAGTCCACGGCATGGGTAACATATGAAAGGATATATCGCTCACGCTTTTCAGAACGACCTTCCTGAGAGCGGCCCCCCTTTGTTTGGCATCATATATGCTATCAGGATGTGAGTAAATGTCACGTTCCTTTCCTTATTCTCTGCCCCGAGGCATCATTCTTTGCCCTTCTCCTTCAGCAGTTTGGCCAACAGCAGTTCCAGCCTAATGCTGAGCGCCATCCTCGCCGCTTCCGATGTCGCTCCCTTCACGATGCCCATCGCCCGCGAACGCACCGTCTTTTCCTTCGTTCCGGTGTCGTAATCCCCTGCGAATATCTCAAATCTTATTTCGGTACTCATCTCATTCTCGTCATCTTTCTCATCTTCGACTATGTCGTACCATGTGTCCTCGGTATCATCCATATGGTGTTCCTCATACCGTTCTTGCGCCAGGAATTTATAGTTCCCATTATTACAATTAATATAACTGTTTCACAACGTAGCGTTACGGCAGTGGACCGTGTTATTCACCGAATGTTATATGCGCATGCAGGAGATTGCGGTATGTGATGACCTCCGGAGAAAGGGAGCATGTGAAGCTTGAGCGCGATGCCGGGAAGGCGGCATCGGCGATAAAGGATGCGGATGATGTCCTCGTGGTGGCGCACATAGATGCGGACGGTATCTGCGCGGCGGCCATTGCTTCAAGGACGCTCGAGCGCCTGAACAAGAAGCATGATGTTCTTTTCGTGAAGAAGCTTGACGACGCCTCTGTTGCCGCCGTCAACAGCAGCCCTGCGTCGTTGGTATGGCTTGCGGATCTGGGCAGCGGCAGTCTGTCATCTATAACAAAACACAATGTCGTCGTTGCCGACCACCATGTCCCGGACCCGGGATGGATGACCGGTCAGACCTCTTTGTTCGATTTTTCTGGTATCGTGCATGTCAATCCGCATACGTGCGGCATGGACGGGTCGGAGGAGATAAGCGGGGCCGGGGTCACGTACATGATATCGAGGGCCGCCAACCCAAAGAATGTCGATCTTGCCTATCTTGCCGTCATCGGTGCGGTCGGAGACATCCAGGACCAGGCG
>JAITWO010000054.1 GCA_031285205.1 Methanomassiliicoccaceae archaeon
CAGTGGTTCCGGGAATATCGGTGAGTTGCCGGTGACCATCATCACCGCCATGGTCTCACCTATCGCCCTCCCGATGCCCAGTATCGCCGCCGCCGCTATCCCGGATATCGCCGCCGGCACGACCACTTTGCGTGTCGTCTCCCAGCGCGTGGCGCCCATCGCCATGGACGCTTCCCTGTACGATCTTGGGACGGCACGCATCGCATCCTCCGACACCGAGATTATAGTGGGCAGCGCCATTATCCCCAATACAATGGACCCGGCAAGCCATGATGTCCCGAACAGCAGGTGCTCCGGGAACAGGCCCCTCAGAAGCGGAACGAGAACGATCAGCCCGAAGAAACCGTACACCACCGACGGTATCCCTGCGAAAACTTCGCACATCGGTTTCAGGATATTCCTGAGCTTCTTGGGTGCCACCTCCGATATGAACACCGCCGCCCCCAATCCGAGCGGGAGCGCGATCATTATCGCACCGAACGTCACCATGACCGTTCCGGTGATGAGCGGCAGGGCGCCGTAGAGGTCCGCAGAGGGCTTCCATGATGTTCCTGTTAAAAAGTTAAGTATCCCTATCTCGCCGATCGCTCCTGCTCCGTTGCCCAGAATGAAAAGTATTATGAAAAATATTATGACGACGGTGATCGAGGCTATCATCAGAAGCACATATTTCATCACGGCATCGAGGCGGAACCTCTTCGTTCTCTTTATTTTGCCTTCTTTGCTCAAATGATCACTCTGCCGTCCACCCTGATTAATCCTGCATCCTCTACGATGTCCTGGCCGTCCTTGCTCAGCATCCATTCTATGAAGAATCCTACCATCCCGGTAGGTTCTCCATTCGTTACGACTATGAGGTCGCGCGATAACGCATATGCGCCCCTGTATATCGATGCCGCCTTCGCTTCGATGTTGTTGACGGTCACCTTCATTATGCTCGGGTATGCGTCCACTGATATATTCAGGTTTATGTATCCTATCGCTCCGGGGATCGTGCTGATCGCAGCAATTATTGCGCCCGTCGAATTGACCGAGTTGACGTCCCTCTCTTTCATTTTGAAATCAGGGTTCACTGAGACCATCGCGGCCTCGAAACAATCCCTTGTCCCTGAACCTTCCTCCCTTGCGTTCACGGCGATGCTCTGGCCCCTGTTTCCCCCGGCTTCCCCCCAGTCGGTGATCTTGCCGCTGTATATGTCCGCGATATCCTTCAATGACAGGTTGGGCATGCCTGTCAGAGGATCCACCGGAAGGCCCGCCTCTTTGTTCACTATCACGACCACGGCGTCCTTCGCTATCACATGCACCTCAAGCCCGAGTCCCGTCTCGCTCTCCTTAAGGTCCCTGGACAGCATACCGATGTGGGCAACGCCGTTCAGCGTTGAACTTATCCCTACTCCCGATCCTCCGCCGGTTACGTTCATCTCCACGTTCGCGAATCTCTCGAACTCTTTTTGAAATTGTACCATCAGGGGCTGTACAGTGGTCGAGCCGGCAACGTTGAGCGTATAAGAATCGTTGCCCACCACGGTGGCCGTGACGGGAACGCATATCATAGCGGTGATAAGGACCGCGGCGGAGATCTTCATCCAGCTCTTCACTGTTACCCCCGAACATCCAAGTTGGGCAATGCGTATAAATGTACTCTATATAATATACAATCAGGAAAATATCACACCGATTAAATATGTTGTAATATATACTAATAAATATAATATATATTTACACCAACGGCCCCGGACGGAAGATCTGTTCAAGCCAGTTGATCAGGTTGCCGACCATCTCCGGCGCATCGGCGTTCGAGTATGCATAGTATATGCGGCTGTTGATCTCCAGTTCTGTCCGATCGATCCCGGACTCGCCCTCATAAAGAGACATCGTTATTATCACCGTGTCCTTAGCGAACGGCACAACCGGTGCTTCATCAACAGTGATGTGCACGACGGCCTTTGTATGCTTTTCGAAATCCGCGAACGCTTGGTACTCATGGTCCGTCAAACCGTACGGGAGTATGACATGAACATCCTGTTCGCGGTCGCCGCTTTTTTCGATAAGATACATCCCCGCTATGCACAGCGTCGCTGCCGCGACCACCGCGACCGCGATCAGTACCTTTTCGTTCACAGCCACCATGATGGCGTCACCGTCAGCGGATGTTATATCAATTCTGTCAATATTTTATATATACAGTATATATCCAACAATATTTTTATAGATAATTATTTAACTATTCCTGCCGTTTTGATATTGTGGACATAAGAAGAGTGCAGGTGACAGGAGGGTCTTCGTTCATCGTTACTTTACCGAAGGACTGGGCGGAATCCGTCGGTCTGAAGAAGAACGACCCTCTCCGGCTGACCCCTCAGCAGGACGGCAGCATGATCATAACAACGGCGGACTCCGATACATCCGCCATATACGTCACCAAAGTGATAAACGTCGGCGGCCTGATGGATCCCGACCTAATATTCAGGATGCTCGTCGGCGCCTACATGTCCGGATTCAGTCTCATCGAGGTCGTATCGCAGTCGAGGTTGAGCAACACGGTGCTGGATGTTGTCGGAAAGATCACACAGATGGCAATAGGCCTTGAGATAATCGAGGAATATGATAACAGAATTGTCCTGAAGGACCTCGTGGACCCGTCAGAGATGAGGATGGGAAAAAGCTTAGAGAGGATGAGGGTCCTCGTCAGGAACATGCTTACGGATGTCTCCACCGCGCTCAGGAACGATGACAGGACGCTCATAGGCGATATAGTGGCCAGGGACAATGACGTGGACCGCCTGGGATGGCTCATCACACGGCAGACGAACATGTTCCAGCGGGACATCGGGATGCTGAAGAAGATAGGCATGGACCACAGCGAGATTACATCCAACTATACGATAAGCAGGGTCATCGAACGGATAGGCGATCACACGGTGGTCATCTCGAACAATATGCGCAACGTCATAGGTAACGATAATTACAAGGACCTGAGGGACGAGGCGTCTAAACTCTGCGATGCCGCGCTGTCCATCTTCGTCAAATCGTTCTCGACCGTCAACAGCAATGACCCTAAGGTTGCAAGCGATTGCGTGAACGAGTGCAGAACACTGAGTGAGAGCATGAAGAAACTGAACAGGCACGCCGCCGGAAAGGATTATGACATTGCGCTCTCGATAAACCTCATGGCCGGCTCGCTGAGAAGGATATGCGAATACTCCATGGACATCGCGGAACTGGCAATAAACTCCATCATGGGCAAAACAGAAAAAAAGGCCGTGAAGAAGGTCTGATCCCTGTCGTTCATGATTTTGCGGACGTGATATCGCCACGGATGCGTAACGGTGCGAAATATCTTATATATTAAAATACTAATACCGTTAGCAAATTTAAGGGGAAGATCATCGTGGACTATGAGAGCCTGGCCAGGGAGTTCGTACGGAACATGCGGTCCGTCCACAGGGCGGGACCTCCGAAAGGCGTCCAGGAAGGCACTCAAGGCGAAGCCTTCGTCCTCCACTGCATCAAAGAGAGCAGGGACGATATAATCCCCAGCCACATAAGCGATGCCGCCGGGATAAGCTCGGCGCGTGTCGCTGCCGCCCTGAACAGCCTTGAATCGAAAGGATTTATAACCAGGGCGATCGACAGCAGCGACAGACGTAAGATAATAATCAGGATGACATCAAAAGGTGCGGAATATGCGGAAGAGCAGGAACGGAAGCACCTTGAGATGCTGACCCGGTTCCTTGCTCTCCTGGGGGAGCACGATGCGAAAGAACTGGTGCGGATAATCGGCCGTGTCGCGGAAGTGGTACCTGACCTCACGGCAGTCTGGAAATGACCGGATATTAAAAAATTATGATGTGGTAAACAATATGTTCGATACCCTCAAGCACCTCAGGCGGAAAGAATGGACGATGATAGGGATCATCGTCATCCTCATCGTCTTCCAGGTGTACCTTGACCTGAAGCTGCCCGAATACACCCGGGTGATCACTGCGCTCCTGGCGACCCCGGGGAGCACTGTCGGTGAGGTTTGGCATAACGGCCAATACATGCTGCTCTGCGCCCTCGGAAGCCTTGCATCCGCGATCGCGGTGGGTTTCCTGGCGGCAAAGGTCGGTTCCTCGCTGTCGCAAAGACTCAGGAGCAAGCTTTACGATAAGGTGAACTCCTTCTCAATGGGCGAGATCAACAACTTCTCGACCGCAAGCCTGATAACCCGTTCAACGAACGATGTGACGCAGGTGCAGATGTTCATCATCTTTGCGCTACAGATAATCATCAAGGCACCCATACTTGCGGTGTGGGCCACTCTCAAGATGTCCGGGACGGGCATCGAATGGACACTTGCGACGGGCGTTGCGGTGGTTGTCCTTCTTGTGGTCTTTGCCCTCCTGATATTGCTGGTCATCCCGAAGTTCAGGAAGATGCAGATTCTCACCGACAATCTCAACCGGGTCGCCAGAGAGAACCTTACGGGGCTTCCTGTGGTCCGCGCATATAACGCGGAGGAATATCAGGGAATAAAATTCGAGAAGGCGAACAAAGAACTGACGGACACTCAGCTGTTCACCTCCCGTGCCATGGCGGCGTTGCTTCCCGCTATAATGTTGATAATGAACTGCCTGATGCTGTCCATATTCTGGATCGGTGCGATACTAATCAACAATGTGCCTCCGTCGCTTCCCGGAGAACGGGTGTTCCTGTTCTCCAGCATGAGCGAGTTCATATCCTATGCGATGCAGATCGTGATGGCGTTCATGATGGTATCGATGCTGTTCATCATGATGCCCCGGGCTCAGGTGTCATCTAAACGTATCAACGAGGTCCTGGACACCGCCCCGACGGTCAGGGACGGGACACTCGAGAACGCAGATCCCGCATGTAAAGGGGAGGTGGAATTCAGGAACGTCAGCTTCAAGTACCCCGGTGCCGCGGACCATGTGCTCCATGACATCAGTTTCTCTGCAAAACGGGGTGAGACGATAGCGTTCATCGGCTCCACGGGAAGCGGGAAGAGCACCCTGATAAATCTCGTCCCCCGGTTCTATGACGCAAGCGAAGGGACCGTGCTTGTGGACGGCGTTGATGTGCGCGAATATAAACTGGAAGCGCTGCATGATAAGATCGGATATGTACCGCAGAGGGCCGTCATATTCTCCGGGACGGTGTCATCGAACGTGGCGTTCGGTGAGAGCAGAACATCCGAAATGGCAGAGGACGACGTGAAGAACGCCCTCCGGATAGCCCAGGGAACAGACTTCGTTGAAAAGATGGAGGGAATGTATGACGCAAACATCGCCCGCGGCGGGTCGAACATATCCGGCGGACAGAAGCAGCGTCTGGCGATCGCGAGGGCCGTGTGCAAGAGACCCGAGATATACATATTCGACGACAGCTTCTCAGCACTCGATTACAGGACCGACCGTGCATTGAGGACCGCTTTGAAAAGAGAGGCGAAAGGGGTGACGTCGATGATCGTCGCGCAGCGCATCGGCACCATCATGGATGCAGACAGGATAGTTGTGCTGGATGAGGGGAAGGTCGTAGGCATAGGGACGCACAGGGAACTTCTGGGGACGTGCAAAGTGTACAGGGAGATCGCCATGTCCCAATTGAGCGAGAAGGAGCTGGACCTATGAGCAAAGGCCCGAAGGAAGAGACCCGGCTGCCGAGGGGCGGCCCCATGGCCGGTGGCATGGTCGCCGAAAAACCGAAAGAGTTCAAGAAGACGTGGGGCAAGCTGTTCAGATATTCAAAGGCGTACATGTTGGCGGTGATCATAGCGCTGGCGTTCGCGGCGCTTGGAGCAGTACTGCAGATCATCGGTGCCGTGAAGCTCGGGGACCTGGCGGATGTGATGTTCGACCAGCTCTTCACCGGCATCGATATGGGCACCATAACCGGGATGGGGATCATGCTGATCGCCCTGTACATCGGTGCATCCGCGCTCACATTCCTGCTGAACTGGATCATGGCCACCGTCACGCAGCGTATATCCAGGAGGATGAGGTCCGACATCTCCAAGAAGATTAACCGGCTGCCGTTCAGCTATTTCAATAAGAACAGCTACGGCGATGTCCTCAGCCGTGTCACCAACGATGTGGACACCATAAGCATGACATTAAATCAAAGCTTGGGGACCATCGTATCGGCTGCATGCCTTTTCATCGGTTCTTTGATCATGATGATCTGGACCAATTGGATGCTGGCGCTCACCGCCGTGGGGACGAGCATCATAGGTTTCCTGTTGATGATGCTCATAATGAATAAGTCACAGAAGTTCTTCATCGCACAGCAGAAAGAGCTGGGGGACATCAACGGCCACATCGAAGAGACGTACACCGGCCACAATGTCGTGAAAGTTTACAACGCCGGCAAAGAATTCAAAAGGACATTCGAGAGGACCAACGAACAGTTATATGACAGCGCATGGAAGTCCCAGTTCTTCTCGGGGTTCATGATGCCGCTGATGATGTTCATCGGCAACCTAGGCTATCTGGCAGTGTTCGTCGTCGGGGCCGTTCTGACACTGGACGGCGTCATCACATACGGCATAATAATAACGTTCGTGATCTATGTCCGTTTCTTCTCTCAGTCGTTATCACAGTTCGGGCAGTCGGCCGCGAACCTTCAGAGGACCGCCGCCGCATCGGAAAGGGTGTTCGGGTTCATCGAAGAGAAGGAGATGGATGACGAGTCCGGCAAGACGAAGAGGCTCGCCGACGTGAAGGGTTTCGTAGAGTTCAGGAATGTGAGGTTCGGTTACGATCCCGATAAGACCGTCATAAACAACTTCTCCGCGAATGTCAGAGCGGGACAGAAGATCGCCATCGTCGGCCCCACGGGCGCAGGAAAGACAACGATGGTCAACCTGCTCATGCGGTTCTATGATATCGATGACGGAACGATAACATTGGACGGCATCCCGATAAACGAGGTTCCGCGGGAAAGCGTCCATGAGCAGTTCTGCATGGTGCTTCAGGACACCTGGTTATTCGAGGGGACGATAAAGGAGAACATCATCTACTCGAAACCGAACGTTTCCGATGATGATGTTGCGAACGCATGTAAGATGGTCGGGCTTCATCACTTCATTCAGACGCTGCCCGAAGGTTACGATACCGTCCTCAATGACAGGGCAAGCCTATCAGAGGGGCAGAAGCAGCTGTTAACTATAGCCAGAGCGATAATCAAGGACTCGCCGCTGCTCATCCTTGACGAGGCGACAAGCTCTGTGGACACACGCACCGAACGTATAGTCCAGGATGCGATGGATGTGCTCACCCGAGGAAGGACATCGTTCATAATCGCTCACCGCCTCTCAACGATCAAGAACGCCGATATGATACTGGTGATGAAGGACGGCGACATAATAGAGAGCGGGAGCCACACGGAACTGCTGGACCGGAAGGGATTCTATGCGGAACTGTACAACAGCCAGTTCGAGACCGCATGATCCGTGGCAGCCTGTTCACTTCTTCGGACCCAGTACTTCCACCGACCCGTGGCCGCTGCACACGAGGCACTCCTTATCGCTTTTATCAAGCAGCCCTTTCAGGGCATCCCTCATGTTCTTTGCCCTCGCCGAGTTGACGTTCACCGAGGTCATAAGATACGGTGCCAGCGCCACGAATTCCGCTCTCCTGCCGGTCAGTCCGTTCACGTTTATGTACACGTCGCCGGTGAACAGTATCCTTGGTTCCTCCGAGAAGAACACCGTCTCCCCGCGCAGATGGCCTCCGCTTCCCTCATAGACATCGAATGATATGTCCCCGAACCTTATGGTGTCTATTTTTATCATGTCCTCATGTTCCTCGGGAACATCCTTCCCGATGATCCTGAACCTCGATGGGTCCGGGGGGACGTAGTTGGAGAATATCATGCTCAGTCTGCTGTATCCGAAGTGGAACCCCGTCTCCTCCCTGTGATCCGCGACACGGTTGTACTGTCTCATGAGGCCTTCGGCACTTTTCCTGTTGATCATGATATCGGCATCGTTTATCACGGAGAGCAGTCCGCAATGGTCAACGTCCGCATGAGTTATCAGGATCGTCTTCTTCCGCTGATCGAGATCCGGGAACAAAGAACGTATTATGCGCATCATCTCCTCCGCATATATCGCAAATCCCGTGTCTATGAACATCAGCCCGTTCCCGTTCTCAAGGATGTACGTGTTGCTGCCGCACGGAGGTTCGATGATATGCAGCCTCGTGTTCGGCGTGATGTCACGGACACTTATCTCCGCATCAAAATTATCGTTACGATGTTCAGCGATGAACCTCGCCAGATGCAGGACATGCCGGAACACCTTGTCCGGGTCCTCACCGCGGTCCTGCAGCATCTGCAGTATACGGTTCGACTCACGAATGAAATCCATCGTCCTCTCGTTGCTTAAGGAGAACATCCTTTGGATCTCGTTGCCCATCCGGATGTAGAATATCGTGTTATCAAGGTTCGTCTCATGCTCATTGTAATCGATTATGTCTATCGGATACAGTTCGCTGATGTCATCAAGCACGTTCTTTATTATCTGCGGATCTTCTATCAGAAGACCCATCTTGAAGTTCTGGTACTCGCCGTTGTGCTCGTTGGAATTGATGTACGAGATGTTGATATCATAACGGTCAAGGATCTTCAGCACAGGATACAGGGTTCCGGGACGGTCGTCCATCCTTATGTTGACGACGATCACCTTTGATTCGCTCAGCTCGTTGGTGAGATAACCTAACAAGGACAGCTCCTTCGCTATCCTGTCCAGTGCATCGTCCTCCGCCCTCACCTCCACGAATAGTGTATGAAAATCGACGGCCTTGTTGAAACTTACTCTTATGATGTTCCCGCCGCGCTTTGATATGACCTTCACGGCAAGCATGAACGCCCCCGGTTTGTCTGGCATGTGTGTGACGAAGGTCTGTGTCCTCATGGCCCTGGTTAATCATACTTTGGGTATATCCATGTTATCGCGTGTTTAAAGAATATGCTTATAATTCTGCAGCATGATACGGGTGCGGAGGTGACAGATTGGCCACAGCGAAAGCAGACAGCAAGGACAAGAAGGTAGCCCCTAAAGCAGCCGACAAATCGGCAAAGAAAGGATCCGGTTGCAAAAAGAAATAAGCTTCATCGCGAGCCTGTGCCAAACTATTTCACTTGTTTTTGTTTTTTGCTGAAAGGTGGCATTCAGTATCTGACCACGGAATTTATCTTCCTTCCTTTGAGCATGTCCCTTCCGTTAAGGAACTCCAGTTCTATCATGAACGAGAGACCGACGATCTCGGCGCCCATGCTCTCGCACATCCTCATTACTGCGGATATCGTCCCTCCGGTGGCCAGCAGGTCATCGACCAGAAGCACCTTCTGACCCTTCATCACGGCATCCTCGTGCATCTCCAATGTATCGGTGCCGTACTCGAGGTCATACGACACGCTGACCGTTCTGGACGGGAGCTTTCCCCTCTTTCTGACGGGAACGAATCCCGCACCTAATTCCGTTGCCACGGGTGCTCCGAATATGAACCCTCTCGCTTCCGGTCCGATCACCAGGTCCACCCTCTCGTTCATGAACGGTGCGGCCATTTCTTTGACGGCCGCCCTGAACATCACGGCGTCCTTGAGCAATGTTGTGATGTCCTTGAAGCTTATGCCCTTCTTCGGCCAGTCCTTGACCGTCCTTATCGATGATCTGAAGTCCATTCTATCATGCCCGTATCTCCGACCGGAATAATAATGATGATGGCGTCTGCTCACTATTGTTAATGATAATCATTATCAATAAATACTGATATTACATTCACGGATACGATGCAGCGCTGGACCTCGCAACTGTCAACGATACTTAACATCGTGTACGAGGCGGAACATTTCCTGAGCGCCGAGCAGGTGTACCGCGAATTGAGAGGGATGGAAAAGGACATCGGTCTCGCAACGGTTTACCGCAACCTTAAAAAAATGGTGAGTCAGGGGTTAATAAGTGAGGTCAGCTGGAATGATGTCCGGTATTACACAAGGCACCCGTTCTCCAATGCGTTCTTCGTCTGCGAGAAATGCGGCAACATGATCCGTGTGGACATCCCGATAGCTGACCAGAATTACCTCTCTGATGAGATAGGGATGCAGGTCAGCGGATGGAGGATGACATTCCGCGGAATATGCAGGAGGTGTGAATAATGCACATAATCGAGGGTTTCCTCCCCCTCCCGTGGGCAGTGTTCTGGACTGCTCTCTGCATTCCTTTCATAATATTCGGGATACGTTCGATGAGGAATCTCTTTAACGAACATCCTGAGAAAAAACTCTCGCTTGCATTGTCGGGCGCGTTCATTGTCATATTATCGGCGCTGAAGATCCCGTCCGTCACCGGGTCCTCGTCCCACCCAACCGGGACCGGGATGTGCGTCATGCTCTCCGGGCCTGCGGTGACGACGGTCATATGCACCATCGTGCTGTTGTTCCAGGGGACATTCATGGCCCACGGAGGTTTCACGACGCTCGGGGCCAATGCGTTCTCGATGGGCGTCGCGGGACCGTTCGCCGCATATTTCGTTTACAGGACCCTCCGAAAAAGCGGTCTGCGTCCTGCGGTCACCGTCTTCGCCACGGTGTTCACAGCGAATGTCGTCACGTATACTGTGACGGCGCTGCAGCTTGCGCTCACGGTCCCGTTCACCGGTGTTGAGGTGTTCGCGAACACATATGCAACGTTCTTCGGGATATTCACGATCACCCAATTGCCGATAGCGATGGCCGAGGGCGTCCTGATGATATTCTTCTTCAGATATCTGGCGGAAGTGAGACCGGATGTGGTCAAGGATGCCGGCTTCGCCGCAGCGGACCGCCGGGGCGGCAGCATGCTCTCCGCCGAAGGGAAAAGCAGGATGAGCAGGGGGCGCGTTGCGATCATCTGTTTCTCGGCCTCGCTGATCGCGATCATACTGGCCGTTTACATAACCTCTTTCTTCTTCGATTTCGGCGGTGCGGACGACCTTGGCGCAACAACCGTGTTCGAGATCACCGGCAGCCCGCAATGGACCGAGAATATCATACAGATCGGTGAGTCGGGGATAAGTGTGCTGTTCGCGGTCCAGACGGCCATAGGCGCCCTGATGCTCGCCGCGGCGATATATCTGCTCACGAGAAAGAAGCATGATCATGGAAATGAGTTCAACACTGTCGATATCGCTGCGTACGGAAGCCCTATGCTCCGCTGGTCCCCGCTGGCGAAGCTCTTCCTTGTCTTTTCGCTGCTGGTGATGAACATCGCATCGCCGTCGGTATGGATGCCTGTGCTCTCGGGGATCGTCGGATTATCATTGTTCCTTTACGGTTCCTCGCTCAGGCCGCCCGGGGTCATGATGCGGCTGTTCATCTACGCACAGACGTTCATCCTGATCGGTGCGGTAATCTTTGCTGTTGTGATACCCGGCGAGATGGTGATGAGGATGACGATAGCCGGCTTGTCCATCACCTTTACCGATGTGGGCGTCTCGTTCGCCGTCCTGCTGTACCTGAGGGCGACGGCGGCGATACTTCTCATGTTCGCGTTCGCCGTTTCCACGCCCGTACCTCACCTATCGGCCGCGCTGAAAAGGTTGAGGCTACCGGATGTGTTCGTGGAGATGATGGTACTGATCTACAGATACACATTCCTCCTTATGGAATCGGCCGAAAGGATGCATCTTGCCGCAGAATGCAGGTTCGGGTATTCGAGTTACGGGAAAAGCATGAGGACCACATCTAAACTTTTTGTCGGGACGTTCATGCGGTCCATGGACACTGCCGAGAGAGGGCAGATAACACTGCAGTGCAGGAACTACAGGGGGGAGTTCAGGAGCCTTTCCGAATTCGATGAACGGAACAGATGGCCCACCGCATTGTGCATGACATTCGTCCTTGCCGCTGCGGCGTTCTTCCTTGTCCTGCAGGAGGTCATTGTGATATGAGGGTCGAGATGACGACCATACTTGAGACCGCCGGTCTCAGTTATACTTACGAAGGAGGCAAACAGGCGCTCAGGAATATCTCCATAAAGATACCGACCGGCTGCAAGGTGGCTTTCCTGGGGCCGAACGGTGCCGGCAAAAGCACATTGTTCATGCATTTCAACGGCATACTGAAACAAACGGCAGGGGATGTTGAATATGATTCCAAAAAAGTGGAGCATTCAAAGAAGGGCCTGATGAAGCTGAGGAAAGAGGTGACGTTCGTGATGCAGAACCCGGACGACCAGATATTCAACGTGATCGTGGAGGATGATGTTGCATTCGGCCCGTTCAACCTTGACCTTCCGGTGGACGAGGTACGGAAGAGGGTGGACGGCGCGCTGAAGATGGTGGGCATGGAGAATGAAAGACGAAGGCCGATACACCATCTGTCGTTCGGGCAGAGGAAAAGGGTGGCGGTGGCATCGGCATTGGCCATGGATCCCAAGGTCCTGATAATGGACGAGCCGACGGCAGGTCTCGACCCGGAGATGGTCCATCGTCTGTACGAGATAGCTGACGAAGTGAACATGAACGGCTCCACCGTGATAATATCAACGCACGACGTCGAGACGGCGTACTCATGGGCGGACCTTGTGATAGTCATTGTGAACGGCGAGGTACTGGCACAGGGAACGCCGTTCGAGGTGTTCTCAATGAAGGATGTTCTTGAGAAGGCCGGCCTTTCGGTGCCCATGGTGCACGGATTGAATGAATTCATGAACACCAACGGAAGGAGCAGCATATACGGGAGGACGATGTCAACGGTCCTCCTTAACATGCGCCGCGATGTGGTCCCTGGAACACTGCACGTGATGAGGCCGGGATGCATCGGTAAAATATACGGAAGGGCGGGAGTCTACGGGAGCGCATCACGCTCGTTCATCGAGAACGAGAAGATAGATGTGCAGATAAGGTTCAACGCGATCGAGAGATGCATCGGGGACATCCTCGACGGGAACGATTCAACACTTTATTTGGACCATGCGCTGGACCACGTCCTTGATAGGAAATTACTGGACGTGGCAGCTCACGGAATAACGATACCGGTGAAGGAATGCCAATGAATTGGAACAATTGAAATATCACGTTAACTTCACTTCGTCGATCATATGAACAAGATCATCGACTGCAGGGAAACGATCGGCTCCGGTAATGATGCGGTGACAATATTCAGCCTCAGGAAGCTTGAGGAAAGCGGCCTCGGCGGAATAGGAAGGATGCCGTATTCTGTGAAAGTGATAATCGAATCGATGATCAGGCAGAACGACGGCTCCCTGATAACCGATGATGACGTCAGGACGATAGCGTCGTGGTCCCCGGAAGGAAATGATGATGTCGATATCCCGTTCATACCTGCGCGTGTGATCCTTCAGGATTTCACCGGTGTTCCGGCTGTTGTCGACCTTGCATCGATGAGGGCCGCCGTGAGCACACTGAAAAAGGATCCGAAATGCATCAACCCGCTGGTGCCCGTGGATCTGGTGATAGATCATTCTGTACAGGTCGATCATGCGGGGACGCCGGATGCGCAGGAAAAGAATGAGAAAAAGGAATATGAGAGGAACAGGGAACGCTATTCCTTATTGAAGTGGGCGCAATCGGCGTTCGACAATTTCAGGGTGGTCCCTCCCGGGAACGGGATCATACATCAGATCAATTTGGAATACCTGTCACCGATAGTTCACGTGAAGGATGTGAACAACGAAAGGACCGCATATCCGGATTCGTGCTTCGGCACCGATTCCCATACGACCCAGATCAACGGCGCAGGGGTGCTCGGCTGGGGTGTGGGCGGGATAGAGGCGGAAGCGGTGATGTTAGGTCAGCCGTGCTACATGAAGCTGCCAGACGTCATCGGCGTCAGGCTCACCGGATCTTTGAAGGAAGGGGTGAATGCGACCGACCTTGTGCTCACCGTCACGGAGATGCTGAGGAAGAGGGGCGTCGTCGGAAAATTCGTTGAATTCTGCGGCCCCGGATATAAGGAACTGGACCTTGCCGACAGGTCCACGATCGCCAACATGTGCCCCGAATACGGCGCAACTGCCGGATTCTTTCCCATTGATGAGAGAACTGTCGAGTACCTCAGGCTCACCGGGCGCAGCGAGGAACATGTCCGCCTCGTAGAAATATATGCGAAGGCACAGGGCCTGTGGTATGACGGAGAAAAGGAATACACCGAGATGCTGGAGCTGGACCTCGGAACGGTGGTCCCGTCGCTGGCCGGACCCAAGAGGCCGCAGGACCGCATACCGCTTTCGGAAATGCGAGGGCAGTTCCGAAAACTGCTTGATGATCAGCAAATAAATAAAAGAACGGTCGACGGCATATCCGACGGGTCGGTGTTGATCGCATCCATAACATCATGCACCAACACAGCGAACCCGTCCGTCATGATGGCTGCGGGGCTTCTCGCCAGGAATGCCGTCAAGGCGGGCCTGAAGGTGAAGAGACATGTCAAAACGTCGCTGTCGCCCGGATCAAAGGCCGTGACGGGATACCTGAAGGATGCGGGACTCCTATCGTACCTGGAAAAGCTTGGATTCCACGTCACCGGCTACGGATGCATGACGTGCATAGGGAACAGCGGGCCGCTGCCCGATAATATAAGGAGGACGGTGCAGGAGAACGACCTCATAGGTGCCGCGGTGGTGTCGGCGAACAGGAACTTCGAAGGCCGCGTATCGCCGTATGTGAAGGCCAACTATCTTGCATCACCGCCGCTGGTTGTCGCATTCGCGATATGCGGCTCCGTTGACATCGATCTTGACAAAGAACCGATAGGGAACGCCGGCGGCAGGGACATCTACCTCAGGGACATCTGGCCCTCCGATGCTGAGATAAGAAGGGCCGTCTCCGGATACGTTACATCAAAGACATTCAGCACCCGGTACGCCGATGTGTTCAAGGGAGGGGAAAAATGGGATTCCGTGGACGCACCCGACGGAGCCCTCTATGAATGGGACGATTCCTCCACTTATGTGAAGAACCCTCCGTTCTTCGATTCATTGAAAAGGAGGGCGTCAGTGAAGGACATAGTTCGCGCAAGGGCGCTGGCATACCTGGGCGATTCGATAACAACGGATCACATATCCCCTGCCGGAGAGTTCTCCGAGAGGTCTGAGGCCGGCTCATATCTTGTCTCGCTGAATGTGAGGCCGGATGACTTCAACTCCTACGGTTCCAGGAGAGGGAACCACGAGGTGATGATGCGCGGTACCTTCGCCAACATCCGGTTGAAGAACAGGATAGCCCCGGGAACCGAGGGAGGGATGTCGCGTTACATACCCGAGAACAAGGTGGACACCATATTCGAAACATCGAAACGATATGATGCCGACGGCACACCCAGGATAATACTCGCCGGCAAGGAGTACGGGACCGGAAGCTCAAGGGACTGGGCCGCGAAAGGCCCGTACCTCCTTGGCGTGAAGGCCGTGATCGCAGAATCGTTCGAGCGTATCCACCGCTCGAACCTCATCGGCATGGGCATCATACCGCTGCAGTACGAAGAGGGACAGAACGCCGATTCTCTGGGCCTCACCGGGGAAGAGATATTCGACATCGAACTTGCTAAGATGAAAGTGAAAAGCGACGTGAAGGTCACCGCCTACAGGGACGGCAAGAAATTGGAGTTCTATACGATATCGAGAGTTGATGTACCCGCAGAGCTGGAATACATAAAGAACGGCGGGATACTTCAGACGGTGCTCAGGAAAATGATCAAATGATGCGGGGCGATGTGTTCTCATATGTGAAGGAACGCTACGGTGTCGATCCTGATCACCCCTGGGAGCGGACGCCCGATTATGCGATCCTCCGGCACACGGGGAACCGCAAATGGTTCGCGGCGATCGTTGACACAACGGAGGATAAGATCGGCATCGACGGCGTCAGGGAGATCGATGCGTTGCTCCTGAAATGCGACCCTTCTAAAATATCCTCGCTCATAGACGGCAGGAATATCCTTCCGGCTTACACGATGAGCAAGGAGCATTGGATAACGGTGGTCCTCGGCACCTCCATGCCTGCTTCCGACATCACAAAGCTTATTGATCTGAGCTATGAACTGACAAAACCGAAGGGCAGGCCGCTACAGAAGAAGATAAATTGATGATCAGGCTGCAATAAGACCGAACGATTTTAATACGTAAGCGGATTTCCGAAATCACACGGGCCCGTGGGGTAGCTTGGTATCCTTGTAGCTTCGGGAGCTATTGACTCCGGTTCAAATCCGGGCGGGCCCACTCAAACCATTGAGTTATATGTTCATACATGCTTTTTCTGTAATAAAGAGAGGCGGCGTTGATGACTGGAACTGACGACACATTCAAAGGGAAACGAATAAGGTCTGGGTTCAACACTGAGCATGACGAATTGCTCTTTTCTGCTGTTGACATCATTTCAGCGCTTGCAGAAACTTCAAGGCCGCGCAGCTACTGGATCGACCTGAAACACAAGTTTGAGAAAGAGAAAAACGAACTGTTCGAAAAAATCGAACAGTTGAATCTGACAGCCTCCGATGGCAAGAGACGTAAAACGGATGTTCTTAACGAGAATACAGCGACCGCAATAGCAAAACGCACGAAGTCATCGTAAAATATGAGAGGTTCATCTAATGACTTGTGCAGTTTGATGGACTAGAGGACGAGCTCAGGGTGATAATTCTAAGACATCTTCGAAACCGTCCAG
>JAITWO010000029.1 GCA_031285205.1 Methanomassiliicoccaceae archaeon
TGCCGCTCACCGTGAACGGGATCTCAACGGCGAAACACCTGGAAAGACCGATCATAGCGGACATCAAGCGCCCCGTTACGGACGCCGCACCGCAGTAAAACCTTTTAAGAGCTATTTTATTCAGTGATACCATGGGAAAGGCCCGCCACGAAAGAGACTCGCTGATAATCGGCAGATTCCAGCCGTTCCATAAAGGCCACATGGAGGTCATCCGCGAGATATCCAAGGATTCCGATACCCTAACGATAGGGATAGGCAGCGCACAGTACTCCCACACTGTCAACAATCCCTTCACCGCCGGTGAAAGGTACAGGATGATATCGAACACGCTGAAGGATGAAGGGATAACCAATGCGTACATCGTTCCGATAGAGGACCTCAACAGGTATTCGGTGTGGGTGTCCCACGTTGTCTCAATGTCGCCTCCGTTCTCGGTCGTCTATTCAAACAATTCGTTAACAAGGCGCCTGTTCATCGAGGCCGGATACAAGATCAAGGATTCGCCGCTGTACAACAGACCGGAATACTCCGGGACGGAGGTGCGCAGGCGCATGCTGTGTGACGGGGACTGGCGTGCCCTTGTGCCCAAGGCGGTGGCGGACGTGATCGATGACATAGACGGCATCGGGCGCATCAAGGGGCTGAATGATGACATCTGACCTTGCCGCAGAGCTTGCGTCCGTCCTGATAAGAAAAAGATGCACGCTGGCATTGGCAGAATCATGCACAGGCGGAAAGATATCATCGCTCATGACCGATGCGCCGGGCGCATCGGAGTTCTTCATGGGGTGCGCGGTCGTGTACTCGAACACATCCAAGGAAAGGATATTGGGAGTGAGCCACGGAACGATCGCCGCTCACGGTTCGGTGAGCGCCGAAACAGCCAAAGAGATGGCGACAGGCGCAAGAGACGTTCTCGGGTCGGACATAGCGGCATCAGTGACCGGGATAGCCGGACCGGGCGGCGGATCTGCGGAAAAACCGGTGGGGACGGTGTTCATTGCGGTCACCGATGGAAAAAGAGAGGAATGCAGAAAGCTCATGCTGAGCGGCTCAAGGACACAGATAAGGGATGCCGCTGCCGCCGGCGTGATAAGGCTGCTCATCGAATTCACTGGTGGGCGCTGATGGAGAGATATCAGCGCCAGATACCGATGATAGGGGAAGAAGGCCAGAAAAGGCTGGAAGCATCGAAAGCGGCCGTAGCCGGGTTAGGAGGATTGGGATGCAATGTGATAACGCATCTGGCCGCCGCAGGCGTCGGGAATTTTATACTGATAGATGGCCAGTGCGCAGACGAGAGCAATCTGAACCGTCAGTTCGTCTATGACGCAAACGACATCTCTAGAAGAAAAACGGAACGCTCTGCCGAGTGGATCAGAAGGCTGAATCCGGCGGCATCGGTGGAAGAACATCACATGACCCTGAACGACAGGAACACGGAGGTGATGAGGGGATGCGATCTGATCGTCGACTGTCTCGATAACAGGGACTCGAGGATGGCCGTGAACCGCTTCGCATTCCGTAACGGCATCAAATTGGTTCATGGAGGCGTGGAATCACTCTTCGGGCAGGTGACGGTGGTGATACCCGGTGAGACGCCCTGTCTGGAGTGCATACTTCCCGATACTGACATGGAGGCCGTATCATCACTGAGCCCCATGGTCGGTACGATAGGGTCGATACAGGCGCTGGAAGCGGTGAAAGTACTCGCCGGGGTGCACTCGCCGCTGTCAGGAAGATTGCTGAGCATCGACGCATCCGACAATTCGTATCGCGTCATCCCGATAAAGAAAAGGAACGGGTGCGGCTGCTGCTCTGCGAAGAATTAATATTTTCAATCGCGATCCTCGGCCATGAAGCTCATCCGCAAAGGCAAGGTAAAGGAAGTCTACCAGGTTGATGATGGAACGTTGGAGTTCGTTTTCAGTGACAATATCTCAGTATTCGATAAGATAATCCCCTCGTCCATACCTCACAAGGGCGAGACACTGTGCAGGACGGCGCAGCATTGGTTCAGGCTTCTGGACAGGAACGGCATAAAGGGGCATCTGATCGAATATATGCCGCCGAACAGGATGAGGGTGAAGAGGTTCGATATAATCGAAGATTATGATAAGATAAACACCAGAACGTCCAACTACCTCATTCCGCTGGAGGTCATTTGCAGACATTACGCCGCAGGCTCCCTGATGGACCGCATAAAGTCCGGGAAGATAGATCCGGGATCGCTGGGCTTCCCGAAAGGGCATAAGGTGGTATACGGGGAGAAGCTTCCGCGCCCGTACCTTGAGACAACGACGAAGCTGGAAGCAACGGACCGTGAGCTGGAGGAGACGGAAGCGAAGAAGATAGCCGGCCTTACAGACAAGGATTACAAGGGAATACTGGACACCGTCCTGAGGATCGATAATATCATAGGAGAGGAGGCGGCGAAGCGCGGGCTGATCCACGTCGACGGAAAAAAAGAGTTCGGGTACAACGAAAAGAGAGAACTTGTGGTGATAGACACCTTCGGCACATGCGACGAGGACCGATGGTGGGACCTGGGGTCATACAACGCAGGGAAGGTAGTCGAACTGAGCAAAGAGTTCGTGAGGCAGCATTACCGGGAGACCGGATATCATGCGGAGCTGATGGCGGCACGCGAAAAAGGAGTTTCGGAGCCGCCGATACCCGCACTGCCGCAGAGTGTCATAGAAAAGGTGAGCGAACTGTACGTGAGCATGTTCGAAAGGATAACCGGGGAGAAGTTCCGCTGAATATCCGAGGTTGTCCATCCTGCATCCGTTGTTGCCGGAGGAAAGCATTCTCAGCTGTATGATATTCTCATGCAGCTCATCTTTCTGACAGGGCGCGTTCCGGGCCGCTCCGGTAATTGCGCGACATCGATGTCAGCGAGCGTTGAGAGATGATATTATCTAATTCTAAAAGACAAAATATGAAACTTATTTATATATTAATTACATAATATGACTATGTATTCTCGATCTGAGATGCTGTTGCTCTTTCATTTGTCTAAAGGTGCCGTCACCGTCACGGAACTCTCTGCGGCAATGAGCGTAAGCAAAGTGCAGGCATACAGGACGTTGGCATCCCTTCAGAGAAAGGGCGCGGTCCGTTCCGACGGAGGGAACGTCACACCTCAGGAACAGACACACCTGTACACTCTGATGAATCTGATACATGATTCCTCATCTGCCGTCACCCTCCTTGCCGGGAACGGCTTGGACGTGATCAGAGAATTGCGCGTACCAAGAACGGCGGCGGAAGTCTCCGTGATGCTGGGGATCAGTCAAAGGACCGTGTCCCGTTCGATAAAAGGGATGAGGAACGTAGGCATGTTATCAAAGAACGGCGACCGATATTCCATAAACAAAAAAATGTGGCCCGAACTGATCCATTTAGCAGAAAAATATGCGGATCACTCACATTCTTTCGATAAACGGGTCCCGCCCGGCTCAAGAATTTATCACATATCTAGAACATTGGTCATTTTCTCCAACGACAGGGACCTAGAGTATACTAAGACGGCATTCTCCGTATTCGGAGAGTACGGAATTGAGACGGTCCTCGATACGCAGTACTATTGCAATCTATCGGGCCCGCTGACCGTCCGCGACATAATGTTCCACTGTCTCGAGGTGATCGCAACTGAAAATAATTGGAGACTGAGGATGATGGCCCTGATATTCTACAAAAAATACAGGAATGAGCTTATGGATGTTGATCATCATATGAAGGATGAGATGGAGCTGGTGCTCCTTATGAGGGAAGGCAAGACGGACGGATGGGTCCCTCTGAAGGAGATGCAGGAACGTGCCGGAATGTACGGGGTAGATCTGTATGATCAATGATTATTCGAGGATAAGGGAGATGTTAGTCTAAATTGACAGCCACATATCAGATAGGACGGAAGAATATCTGATCGGAGGAGGGATTCAGGAGGATCAGGAACGCATTCCGGATGGCCGGATTCAGGTCAAATTCTCCTACCAATGGATATGAGAGGCTGGCGTTATCGGAAATATTAACGAGAGGCGATTTCAGAGCGGACCTTTTCTGTGATAATGTGTGCGGCCGTTTTTCCCTGTCGGAAGATATGAAAGAACGTTCTGCCAGAGATGATGTGCCTTCAAAGAACATAGAGCTTTTCATATGTTCGCCGGAGGACATATTCCTCTTCAAGACGATGACCGACAGAGAAGGCGACCATGATGACTGTGTGACCATTGTCAAGAACAAGGCGGACTTTGACTGGGATATCGTTCTGAAAGAAGCTCAGGAGCAATCAGGAAAGGGAAAGGCAGTATGGATCACATGGATCGCGAACAGATTGGAAGAGTTCGCGGAGAGAGGGATGAATGTCCCAATATTGGACAGGATGAATAAAATGGCAGACGAATATCTTGTGAAATGGGAATCCAGCTCTTCTTTAGAGGATCCCGACAAACATTCTGGGATTTGATATTCAATAAGAGCATTATTTATCCGTAGCAACACATAGAAAAGCGGAGCTGCACGGATGCGGCGCCGTGAATGTATGGGAAAACGGTCAGACGGCGATACGTACCGTCATCCCAGTTTCACAAGTACGATGTCCCTGCCCTCGCAGCATTCCAGGTCGCCGACTATGTCCGTGATGCGGAACCTCATACCGTCCTTAAGGCTCGCCGGTGCGCAGTAGGCGCGGTTCTCGCATCCTATGGTGTTGCATTGTAATTTATCGAATGTTATCGTACTGCCGTCTATCGCATGCTTCTGCAGCACCGCAGCCGCCATCGGTTTACGTTCCACTTCAACGACCCTCACCGAACCCTCGTGTATCGGGCAGTCATGCTGTGTGTCCCGTAACGCTACGACCTCGTAAAGCGAACCCGGTTCCAGGTTGAAGCATACTCCTCTCAGCCTGCATTCTTTGCATTCGGTCAGCGGGCCCATGAAATAGAACCTGTTCCCGATCCGTGCCTGCGTCTCTCCTATAAGTGTGATCAATACCATGTCCTCGCCTCAGATGACCATAGTGGTCCTTGCAACGGCCTCCGCCTTTTCCTTCGTCAGTCCGCGGTCGCCGAGTATCGTAAATCTTTCCGTCCTGATCTTGTGCGCCTCGGTCAGCGCATCTATTATATCATCAGCCCGAAGGCCGAGCTGCTCCGCATTCACAGGAGCGCCTATGTCGATGAGCGCGTTCCTTATCCTCTTCCAGTTGCCCCCGTGAAGGTGCATCAGCATTATAGCGCCGACGCCGCACTGCTCGCCGTGCAGCGCCGTTCCGGGATGGAGGATGTCCAGCGCATGTGAGAACATATGTTCCGCACCGCTCGTCGGCCGTGAGCTTCCGGCGATGCTCATCGATATCCCGGACAATATTATGGGGCGCATCGCGACCCATACGCCATGTTCATAGTCGGGCCGTATATATTTCGAACTTTCTATTATCGCCTCAGCCGAATATTCGGAAAGCAATGCGGCGGAGCTGCTGAAGTCATCGTCCCTGCGGTCCCTTCCAAGCTTCCAGTCCATTATGGCCGTAAGATTCGAGATCACATCAGCGCAGCCGGATGCCAGCAGGCGGTACGGGGATTTTGTTATGACTCCGGTGTCAGCCACCACCGCCATCGGGACAACACCTTCCACGGACAGCGGCCCGAGGTCCGATTTCATCGATGCGCGGCCCGATGCGATCCCGTCATGCGCGGCCGATGTAGGTATGCTGATGAACGGTATCTTCAGTTTCTTGGCGGCTATCTTCGCCAGATCTATCTTGCTGCCGCCGCCGACGGCGAGTATGAACTCTGATCCCGTCTCCTCTGCGTCCACGAATATCTTGTCTGCGTTGGCGAGCGTCGCCGCACCCGCCTTGTGCACATGTATGTTGTACTTCGATTCCTCCATGGAGATCTGAACATCCCTCCCGGCGGCTTTGTAAGTGTCATCGCCGGTCACTATGATCCCGGTGTCGGGGAACCTGAAGTCATCGCAAACTTCGGCCACCTTTCCCAATATGTTGTGGCCGAGGAGGAGGTTCCTCGGAAATATCACACCCCTATACTTATCAAAGTCATCCATGGTCCCCGGCACATGACCTTGAATAAATATAAACTTACACTTGGACCTGAAAGGAGATAAATATCGTTACCGCATCATACGCGCATGAATGTCCTTTTCATCGTGGGCAGTGCAAGGAAGGAAAGCATTACCATGGAATTATGCAAAGCGGCCGCATCGTCAATATATGACGCGGAGGTGAAATTCATAAGGCCGCACGAGATGCACATAGATCACTGTACCGGATGCAGGAAGTGCAGGGACGGGGCCTGCGTGATAGATGATGATATGTCCGCCATACATGATGCGGCGGAAAAGAGCGACATGATAATTTTTGCGACACCGGTGTATTTCTCAGGTCCGACATCGATCATAAAACAGGTGGCTGACCGTTTTCAGAGCATATGGGAGCAGAACGGGTACAAAGGTACGAAGAGCAGGACGGCGGCGCTGATATGTGTCGGCGGCCGGGACCGCCCGGTGTTCAGTGGCGTGATACCGGTGTTCAAAGCACTTGCGATGACGATCGGCGCAGCGTGGGCCGGAGAACTGACGATAGGCGGAACGGATAAGATGAAGGAACTGCCCGACCGCATCCTTGAAGAGGCACAGAAGTTCGGCGATGCGGTCAGCAGGGCTCACAGAGGATCATGATGCACCGGGGCCAATATGTCATCAAAGCCGAGGTTGCGTAAATATTCGTGATCATCCTTCTTACCCGACCGTACGTAAGGTATGAGGGCATCGCAATGGTCACGCAGACGGCCATACTCATCCAGGCGTCCGTCATCTGATACATCTAACACGATCATCTTAACAAAACCGATGTCCCTCAGAGTTCCGACGGTGTTCATGAGGTCCTTCATTTTCCCCGCTGTATGAACTTCGCCGTTCTCGGTGAACAGAGCAGGCATGCAACAGTCAGAAAGCTCGATCATGTCCGTCAGGTGTGCATCCGAGGTGAGATGATAGGGCACAACGATCCTGCTTATATTGCCGTGGAACGCATCCATCAGGTCGCCGGGGTTCCGTACGCCGGTCATCAGCCACGATTCACGTTTTGACCTCAGCTTTCTGAGGATGTCAGGTACGATGTCCCTGCGCCGGAGGCCGTCGGCGTCAACGAACAGCACAGGTGCACCTTCGGGAAGGGATGACATGATGTTCTCATAGCTTGCGCAGACATCGCTTATTTCAACAGATATTCCGCTGAAGAGGACCTTCGGTGACACGATGACATCCTGTCTCATCTGAAGGGGCACTGTCGGGATATCCAAACGATCACGTTCCGGTCTCAGAGGGACAACTGAAATTCTACGTCATCCAGGAGACTCCCGAGGAACGGCGAGCCCTTCACGCCCGAGTGTGTGCCCGGAATTATGCCCGCGGCTATGTCGGATGCCCCGAATGTCCCGAGGACCACGGTAAGGTGCGTCATGGTCCCGTGGTACAACATGTTGCCGTCCGGCGCGCCGCAGTTCACTGCGACAACACCTTTCTTGGGCTTTCCGAACTTCACATCCCATGTGCCGTCACCCCTTCTGTTCATCAGCGCGTACAGCCGGTCGATGAAGTTCTTCAACAGACCGGTCTCAGTGGAAAAGTATATGGGCACAGCGAACGCAAGGGCATCGGCATCCTGCAGCTTACCGTAAAGAGGGGTCATATCATCGTCTATGACACATTTTCCTGCCTTCTTGCAGCCCATGCATCCTCTGCAGTGCGATATCTTCAGTTTTCCCAGGTTGATGATCTCAGACCCATACCCCATTCCGGAGATCTTGTCTGCGATGATATTCAGTATTTCCGCGCTGGACCCGTTCTCACGTGGGCTCCCGTTTATCATGAGCATCTTCTTCATACATCCCACATATTTTAACAAGGATGTTAATGTTTCGTTCCGTGTGCAGTGATAGCTTTATGATGGGTTTCTTCATATATTTGATAATCACTGTTACCTATTAACAACAGGTGATCAGATGCCGAAACAGAGAGAGATTTACTTATGCGCACTGTGCGGGAACGTGGTGGAAGTGGAGTTCGGAGGGAAAGGGAAGCTGGTATGCTGCGGTCAGGACATGGCCCTGAAAGCGCCCAACACCACCGATGCGGCAGTTGAGAAGCATGTGCCCGTCATAGAGAAGAAGGATGGCGGGATACTGGTGAAAGTGGGGTCCGCAACGCATCCGATGGCCGATGACCATTTCATCGTGTACATAGAGATATGCGACGAAGGGATCGTGCGCCGCAAATACCTGAAGCCAGGCATGCCTCCGGAGGCGTTCTTCAAAGGTGCGTCGGAAAAGGCCGTTGCGAAGGAATATTGCAACAAGCACGGGCTGTGGAAGTCCTCATAACCCTCCTTTCCATCATTTTTGTTCATATTTCGGTTATTCCAGCGATGCTCCCGTCATTGCGGAGGTGTGAGACTCAGTTATAAATATCACGGTCCTCATATTTTTTAGAACAAAGCTTGCGCTCCCGGCGGGCCTCCGGCCTCCGGCGGATGGCGGCATATGAGGATGGTGAGGATCATGAAAAGAGATATCGGCAGACATCTGCCGTTGATGATGGTCGCGATGATGCTGGCGGTGCCGCTGGCGTCGGTCGTCTCAGGATGTTTGGAGGATGCCGGCGGGCAGGGCAGCATCGGTGCACCCATAGACTTCGCAGCGGAGGGCTATATCCCGGTGACGTCGGCAGCGGACCTGGCGCTCATCGGTTCCAATCAAGCGTACACTGACGGAAGGGCGTGGTCGCTCGGCGAGAGATACTATCTGACACAGGATATCGTATTCGGTGCGACAGATGACCTCAACGGAGGGATGGACATAACGTTCAAAGTGAGCGTCAGCGGATACTCATCCGGGGCCGAGGTGACAGTGACCGTTGATAACCCCTCACAGTCAGGATATTCGGTATATTCGCTGGAGGCATATATCGGTGCGGCATCAGAGGATGCTTACGGCAACACCGTGAAGCTGACTGGGGTCCAGCGCGGAGACGCCATCCTGACAGTATGCGGCCGCATATATACGGGCTCCCAGTACATATTGTACTCATGTACGGCGCCCCTCGATACCTCGGTGAACACGGACGTTGCGATATCCAGGACATTCAACAGCAACGGGAACTTCACACCTATAGGATACGACCCCTCCGTCTCAAATCTGCTTGACAGATACAGGTCATTCTACGGGACATTCAACGGCAACGGCCACACGATAGAGGGGCTGGACATATCGGTGTTCAACACTTCCAACAGCAACCAATCATACGCCGGTCTGTTCTGCTCGGTATCCGGAGGCGCACAGATATCAGACCTGGGGATAGTGAACAGCTCGATCGCGGCAGTGGGAGGAGGAAGCGAAGCTCTGTCAGCATATGCCGGAGGTATCGCCGGAGTGATATCATCATCAACTGTCATCGACTGTTATAACAAAGGCACTATAACGGCTGCCGCAGGCGGAGGAACACAGGTCGCATATGCAGGAGGGATAGCAGGCCAGATAGAATCGGCAACGATGATCGGCTGTTACAACGACGGGAGCATAACAGCGACCTCACAGGCCCGCCTTGCGAATGCGGGCGGTATCGCCGGGAACGCAACGTCAGAATCACTGGGGCCGCCGTCAACGGTGATCGGCTGTTACAATGAGGGTGCAATATCATCGGTCAGATATGCGGGCGGCCTGTTCGGGTCCGGGGACGATATGATCATCACAGACTGTCACAACACTGGGGACGTATATGCAGCAGTATCGCCGTCCTCCCCGGATGACAACTCGGCAGCCGGCGGTGTGATCGGTAATGTGAGATCAGGAAAGATATCATCGTCTTATAATGAAGGGAATGTAAGCGCATCCACAATCAGATGGAACACTTCCGCAGCATATGCGGGAGGGATAGCAGGTACGGTAAGAACGTTCACATCAGACGTGGTGTTGATAATAGATTGTCACAACACCGGTCAGATATCCGCATCTGTTGCCGAGAACACATACACAGCAGGCATCGTCGCGGAAATATCACCGTACGGGAACAGTTCCGGGGGAACGGTGACAGTCATCGGCTGTTACAATGAAGGTACGATCGAGGGAATAGGCGGATCATATTCAATGTATGCCTACGCGAGCGGCATAGTTGCGCACATGTACTCACTGCATATGCCGGTAACGGTATCGGAATGTTTTAACACGGGCGATGTGAGCGCAACAGCGGGTACAAGGGCCATCGCGGGAGGGATCACCGGCGATGCACGGATAAGCAACAGCCAAAGCCAGGGGTCCGGGCCTGTGAAGACATACAAGGGACAGGTGACGATAATAAACTGTTACAACACGGGCGGCGTCACGACAGGGTCATCAGGTAGTCCGTCATATTCGGGCGGCATCCTTGGGCAGGCGCACTCAGAGGCGTGGTCCCGCACCGTCCTCGGGGACCTGACGGTCGCCAACTGTTACAATATCGGAAAGGTGACGACGAACACATCCTATCCGGATACCGTGGGAGGGATCGCGGGCACCGAGCGCACATGGAACGAACAGATCACCGGACCTGACAGCGGGATGTGGACGATCGTCAACTGCTACTATCTGGAAGGGCAACTGTGGTCGGGAGCATCAGGAGACTCACAGAAACCAGATGCAGCATGCCCTCAGGACTGTGCACCGGAGATATATGACATCGGCTCTCTCACAGGCGCCGGATGGACCGGAGCGTGTACCGTAAGCGTCATGCAACCCTCCCTTTCCGACGCCCAGGGCGGCAGTTCGGTATATTACACGGGAACAACGGACATCAACGGAAAGAATGTCGAAGGGTGGGATTTTGACGATACATGGATGATAGATGTTGGCGTGAACAACGGATATCCGACGCTTCGTGCCAAACATTATATAACTTCTTCAGCAGGGCACAACGGATCCGTGACCCCATCCGGCGCCGCGTCAGCGGGAGAGGGGTCGGACAAGGAGTTCATATTCACAGCGAACACCGGATACATGGTGGGGGACGTGATCATCGACGGTGTGTCTGCGGGTCCGATGACAAGCTACACGTTCACCGGCATATCAGAGGGCCACACGATCGAGGTGACCTTTACTCAGGCCGTGTACACGATCACATCTTCCTCCGGACCCAACGGATCCGTAACACCATCAGGCACCGTTCCGGTGGCCTACGGGTCATCGCAGAGCTACACCTTCACACCCGACCAAGGGTATGCAATTTCAGAGGTGAAGGTGGACGGTACGGCCGTATATCCGGTACCGTCAAGCTACACGTTCTATTATGTGACGTCCGATCACACGATCGAGGTGACCTTCGCCAAAACGTATACCATAACCGCATCCGCCGGGCCCAACGGATCTGTAACGCCGTCAGGTGCACTTCCGGTAGCGCAAGGGTCATCGCAGAGCTACACGTTCACGCCTGACCAGGGGTATGCGATATCAGAGGTGAAGGTGGACGGAACCGCCGTGACTCCCGTCAAATCAAGCTACACATTCACCAACGTCTCAGGGGACCACACGATAGAGGCGACCTTCGCCCCTGCCGAAGGGAGAGCGGCTGATGACACCGAGGACGATCTAGACATGACACTGATCATCGCGGCACTTGCGGTCGCAGCGGCGGTGATAGCTGCGGGAGCGTACTTTTTCCTGATAAGGAAGTGATCCCGGACCGGTGACCAAACCTTTTACTCCCGTTTTTTATGATATCGGGATTTTGAAGAGTTCAAAGACGTCGGATGGGGCCGGAAGTGCACGTAAGATATAAATATCGAAAATAATCTGACAGACCCATACCATCAGGGGTCACAAAAATGATCTTCACGCTGATATCCGAGCTTCGTTTGCTTATTTGATCGGACACAGTGGAACTGATGGTTTGGGGTGAAATTTTGAAAACGCAACAAACCAGTGAGAACGCCAGGAAAAGGGAAGAGATGATATACGACAGTCAATACAATCGTCTCGCGCTTCTCGGGAACGATGTTCGGGATGTAACGTTATTCGACACAACGTTAAGGGACGGCGAACAGGCCCCCGGCATCGCATTGAGCAGGGACGATAAGGTACGCATCGCATCCGCGCTCAGCGACCTGGGTGTTGACGTTATCGAAGTGGGATTCGCTGCGTCAGGCGATACCGAAAGAGGGATCATAAAGAGCATAGCCAGCATGGGACTGTCATCAGAAGTATGCAGCCTCGCAAGGTCCACCAAAAGAGATATTGATGCGGTCATCGAATGTGATCTGGGCTATGTGCACACGTTCCTCGCCACATCAGACATCCACTTAAGATACAAACTGAAGATGACACGCGAGGAGGTCAGGGCGAGGGCGGTGGATGCGATAGAGTATGCAAGGTCGCATGGCCTCAAGGTACAATTCTCATGTGAGGATGCCACCAGGACGGACCTCGATTTCCTTAAGGAGATGCACATCGCTGCACAGGACGCAGGTGCATCAGTGATTAACGTGCCGGACACCGTCGGTGTGATCTATCCGTCCGCTATGACCTATCTCATCGGGGAACTTGCTAAAGTGACCAAGGTCCCGATAGCGGTGCACTGTCACAACGACATGGGACTTGCGGTTGCCAATTCATTTGCGGCGGTGGCGGCCGGCGCGAGACAGGTCCATGTATGCGTGAACGGCCTCGGAGAGCGCACAGGGAACGCAGCGTTGGAAGAGATGGCGCTAGGGCTCTATGCCAACTTCGGTATCGAGGCGGTGGACCTGTCGAAGATAGGCAGTACATCACGCCTCGTCTCACGCATAACCGGATATCCCATCGCCTACAACAAACCGATAGTGGGAAGGAATGCGTTCGCCCACGAGTCCGGCATCCATGTGCACGGCGTCCTCAACAACGCGGCGACGTACGAAGCCTTCAGACCGGAACTGGTGGGCGTGGACAGACACATCGTCATCGGCAAGCATTCCGGCGCCCATTCCGTAAAGGACCGGCTGAACGAACTGAAGATAAAATTCCCGGACGAGAAGATACCCGAACTGCTTGCGAAGATAAAGGATCTCGCCGTAGGCGGTAAGGAGATAGACGATGCGGAGCTGATGGTGATAGCTGATCACATCTTATGGAAGCGCGAGGACGGGGATCACGTCAAGCTGGAAGAATTTGCGGTGTTCACCGGGAAAGGCGTTACCGCAACGGCGACCGTCACGGTGAACATAGACGGAAAGAAGAGAACAAGCTCCAACACAGGGAACGGTCCGGTGGATGCCGCGATCAAGGCAATAAGATGCGCCGTGAACGAAAAGATAACGCTGGAAGAATACAAACTGAGTGCGATCACCGGCGGAAGCGATTCGCTGTGCGAAGTGACCGTGGTCATAAAGGGGGCGTTCGATGAATCGCGACTGTCCGTGGGAAAGGCGTACGGCCTCGACATAGTTGCGACATCCGTCGACGCAACTATGGAGGCTATAAATAAGGACTATAATAGGGGCATGAGGGAATGAGCATGGGAAAAACGATCTCCGAGAAGATATTGTCTTCGAGGTCAGGCACAAACGCTTACGCCGGTCAGATAGTGGAAGCGGAAGTGGACTATGTTATGGTGAACGATGTCACGGGGCCGATAGCATTCAGGGAGTTCGACATGCTGGGCGTGAAGGCAAAGCGTGAGAAGATGGTCCTCATACCGGACCATTACGTGCCCAACAAGGATGTTGCATCAGCCGAACAGGCCAAAGAGATGAGGGATTTCGCGAAGCGGCACAGCATAGACAACTATTTCGAAGTGGGGAACGGCGGCGTATGCCACCAGGTGATGATGGACGAGGGGTTCGCCGCACCCGGAAGGCTGATAGTCGGTGCGGACTCGCACACATGCACCTACGGAGGGCTGGGGGCATTTTCCACAGGGATAGGGTCAACGGAGGCCGCAGCGGTGTTCGCAACAGGAAAACTGTGGTTCAAAGTGCCGGAAACGATAAAAGTGGAGCTTACCGGCTCATTCAAAAGATACGTTGGCGGTAAGGACCTGATCATCAGGATTATAACGGACATCGGAGTGGACGGGGCCACGTACAAAGCATTCGAGTTCTCCGGGCCGGGAGTGAGCAACGTACCTGTCTCAGATCGTCTGACGATAGCGAACATGGCCATCGAGGCGGGTGGTAAGGCAGGGATATTCCCATGTGACCGTTTAACGGAAGAGTACATCAAAGAGACAGTGAAAGGTCCATACAAAGCGATAGAGGCGGACAGGGACGCAAAGTATTCTCAGGTATTGAGATACGACCTTTCCAAACTGGAGGCGATGGTCGCATACCCTCACCTTCCCGAGAACGGCCGCCCGGTGAAAGGATCGGATGTGAAGATAGATCAGGCATATCTCGGTTCATGCACCAACGGAAGGATAGAAGATATGAGGATCGCGGCGGAGGTCATCAAAGGGCGCAGGGTCGCCGACGGTGTGAGGTTCATCGTGGTGCCTGCAAGCCGGAGGGTGTACAGGCAGATGCTCGACGAAGGGCTCTTCCAAATATTTTTGGACGCAGGGGCATTCATATCCGGGCCGACATGCGGCGCATGCCTCGGAGGGTACATGGGCATACTGGCGGACGGTGAGAAGGCGATATCGTCAACAAACCGCAATTTCATCGGAAGAATGGGGCACAAAGGTTCGGAGGTATACCTGGCGGGGCCGGCAGTGGTCGCCGCAAGCGCCGTATCGGGACGCATATGCACCCCCGATGACATGGAGGTGAGGGAATGAAAAGGATCGCCGGGAAGGTATGGAGGTTCGGAGACCACGTGGATACGGATCAGATAATCCCTGCAGAACGTTTAGTGTCCGAAAATTTGAACAATCTTAATGATTTCATATTCGAGAAGGTGAGGCCCGGGATGGCGTCCGTGATGTCAGCAGGAGACATCATCGTGGCCGGCAAGAACTTCGGGTGCGGTTCATCAAGGGAACATGCGCCCCGGTCGCTCATTCAGGCGGGGGTGTCATGCGTTGTGGCGGAATCATTCGCACGTATATTTTTCAGGAACTCAATAAACACCGGGCTGTTGCTCGTGGAATGCAGGACGGACATAAAAGAAGGGGACATCATAACGGTCGATCCGGACAGCGGAAAGATAACCGATGCGGAGAACGGAATGGAGTATGCATTCCCACAGTACCCTGAGTTCATAGGTTCTCTTATATCCAAAGGCGGGCTTATGGCAAAGATAAAAGAGGACCTGAGATGAAGCATCTTGCGCTGATACCGGGGGACGGGATAGGGAAGGAAGTGACCGAGGTCGGGATGGACATCATAGATGCGATATCGGAGATATCATCGTTCAAATATGACGCAGAGCTTTTCGACATCGGTTCGGAGAGGTACTTAAGATCCGGGGAGCTGATAACCGAGGAGGATTTCGATGACCTGGGGAAAAAGGACGCTATTTACTTCGGTGCCATCGGGGACCCGAGGGTCCGGCCGGGAGTCTTGGAAAAAGGCATTCTTCTGAACATGCGCTCCCGTTTTGACCAATACATAAATCTGCGGCCGGTGACGTCATGGCACCCGTTCGTCCCTCTCAAAAAACATTTCGATTTTGACATATGTTTCCTGAGGGAGAACACCGAGGACTTCTATATGGGTGCCGGAGGCACCTTCAGCAACGGAAAGGATGCGACGGTGAACATCAAAAGGAGACTTTACGATCTGCGCGTTGATATTCATACCGAATCTTCGTCGGATGACGTGTTCGCGTTCGAATTGGGCATGTTGTCAAGGAAAGGGGTTGAGCGCTTCGCGGACCATGCGTTCATGACCGCCGTGAAACGCAACGAGAAGAAGATAACACTGGTGGACAAGGCGAACGTGTGCACATCGATATACGGGATGCAGAGGGAGATATTCTCCGGGAAGGCGGAAGAGTACGGGATCGAACTGGAATGCATGTACGTTGATGCGATGGCGATGGCGATGGTGGTCCGTCCTCACACATTCGGTACCGTAGCGGTACCTAACCTCTTCGGCGATATACTGACGGACCTGGGAGCGCAGCTGCAGGGAGGACTGGGGATGGGCGCAAGCGGAAACATAAATCCGACGGGAGTGAGCATGTTCGAGCCGATACACGGTTCAGCGCCGGACATAGCAGGACAGGGAAAGGCGAATCCGATAGCGGCGGTACTTGCGGCGAAGATGATGCTTGACCATCTTGGCCACGAGGACATGGGAACGATGATACAGGATGCGGTGCGCAGATGCCTGGATGACGGTAAGTACACGGCGGACCTCGGCGGAAAACTTACCACGAGACAGATGGGTGCCGAGATAAGGAAAGAGATACTCGGGGCAAAACGATGACGGTCCGTCTGCAGCTCAGGATAACATACCCTTCCCGCAAGGCCGCAGAGACGGTGCTCAGGTCATTGGAGCCGGACAACACAGGGTATGTGAGCTCATCGATGAACAACAACGAACTGATATTCACGATAGAGGCGGACAATGCGGGAACGTTGCGCAATGCCGCCGATGATCTGTTGGCGTGTGTGAAGGTCATCGAAGAGGCA
>JAITWO010000004.1 GCA_031285205.1 Methanomassiliicoccaceae archaeon
ATCAAATCGGACGTAGATAGTGCGGCGAAAAAGAATTCAGACCGAAAGGATATATGAGCATACCCGATTACCGGAGCAGAGAGTAAAATGAAGAACTGGGCGTTCACGACGATAAGGGATAACAAGATCCGCATGGACAAGTGGTTAACGGACATCATGGGCCTTGTCGAGGGGGGATACATCTACAGTTCATTGTTCAAACACCCCGAGAAAGGCCCGAAGAGGTACGAACTGATACTGTCGATGTACCCTCAGGAGAATTTCCGCGCCCTTACGCGCGTCGATGTTTACATGGAGGACGTTCCGGGCGCGACGGTCCAATCGGCAAAGTTCCTTGCCACTCAAGGCATCAACGTGCTGAATTCCGTTTCCCTTAACGGAATATCCGAAACGACGATCATCTGGAATATTATGTGCGAGCTGAATTTCGCCGGCGAGGGGGACATCATCAAAGAAAGGTTCGCCAAGATGAAAGCGGATGGCGACCCGTCGGTCTCCATGATAAGATACGTCAGCATCAAGCCCGCCAACATCGGGCGCATGTTCAGAAAGGAGTCCGAAGGCCACGTAAAGGAAGAGATACGCCACGGTTCCCCATCAACATTCCATTCCGGCACGTTCGATCTGAACGTTGAGTACGGAGATATCTTAAACGACGTCGAAGGGACGGAGGTCATGATAATCGTCGATCCGTCATCGTGGCTGGTCTCGGTGGTGTTCTTCAAACCGGACACCAAGCTCATACGTGTGAACATCGACATCCCGGACTGCCCGGGCAGCATCAACGTTGCGCTGGAACCTCTTGCGATGGAGAACATCAACCTTATCTCGATCTTCTCAAAAGTGGTCATATCTTATCAGCTGATGTCTTTGGAAGTGGTGGCGGACATGAAGAACAGCGGCAAGACCCTCGACCAACTCAGAGAAATGTTCGACTCCTACCTTTCGGAGCAGAACGGCATCTTCAAAGTGGTCGGGATATCGAGCCTCGGATGATATCATGAGGATCGCGGGGTTCGTGAAGACGACCCTCCAGGACTGGGAGGGCAAGAACGCCTGCATGGTCTTGCTTGCCGGGTGCAATTTCAAGTGCCCGTATTGCAACAGGCCAGACCTTGTCAGCGGGCCGGAAGAAGATATTGATCCCGCCACGATACTGAAGTACATCAAAGAGAACAAGGATTTCTTGGAGGCCGTTGTGATCTCCGGCGGAGAACCGACGATGCACAGCGATCTTTACAAACTGATCACAGATCTGAGGAAGCTCAAAGTGAAGATCAAGCTTGATACGAACGGATATTCCCCGGACCTTCTGGACGACCTGATCGGAGCTAAACTAGTGGATAAGGTGTGCATCAACATCATGGCGCCGCTGGACCCCGTTCTGTATTCCAAAGCTGCCGGAATCGATGTTGATGTGGAACGGATTAGAAGAAGCCTGAAGATACTCGATGGATCCGGAATAACATACGAGATACGCACCGTGATAGTACCGGGCATCATCAATCATGAATCGTTCGTAAAGCTGCTGAAGGACCTGGACGGATCGAAGAGCATGATAATTCAGCAGTTCGACCCCAGGATCACGCTGGATCCGAAGATGAAAATAACTCCGTATCCGAAACCCGTTCTGGTGAAGATGGCCGAGACCGCCAAAGGATATATCGAAAGGGTCAGGATCAGAGGTTTCTGATCATTTCAGGAACGCTTCCGCCCTTGCGTATACGGCCGGTTTCAGCGATGCGCTGCTTTCGTTGACGAACTTGAACATCACATCCGCCTCCGAGAGGAATCTCTCCACCGCTCTCTGGTCCTTCGATATTATTCCCGCGGACAGTCCGCATTCCGTCTCCTCGATCTCCTGCAATGCGGAATCGAAGTCCTGCACCGTCTTTATGCAGAGGATCGGCAATCCCGAGTCCATGTACATCAGGTCGTGGTCGTCATCGAGGCCCGTTATTATCGCCGGCGTGAAGTAAAGGCCGTTGCGTGTCGTTTCGTTATCGACCTTCTTCGCCCCGAACAGTATGTTCCCTCTCGCTTCATCGGTCTTTTTAATGAATTTTTTACCGCTCTCTTCGGAGATCAGGGGTCCGCTGAATGTGTCAGCGTCCGCAGGGTCGCCGATCTTCAGCTCCCTTACCTTTTCCAGGAGCGCGTTGATGATCTTGTTGCTGTCCTCTGCCGTGATGATTATTTTTGACGTTGAGAACAGCCCCTGTCCGCTGTAGCGGAACGCCGATTCCAGGATATCGCGCGCGGCTGCTTTTGCATCGCCCGGCCTGTGCACGATTATGGGATTCATTCCTTTGAGCTCGTTCAGCACTTTCAATTCATCGTCCACCATCAGGAATATCATCTCTTCGAGGTATTCGGCGGAACCGGATATCACGATCCCTTCCAGCTCAGGGTCGTTCGCCAGCTGTTCGTATGAGCAGTCCTTCCTGTCGACGATCAGATTCATTACTCCTGCCGGGAGGCCTATGGCCTCCAGCATCTCGTATATCATGAAGACCGGGACCGGGCAGTACTTAGAGGGCATGACCACGACGGTGTTCCCTGCTGCCATCGCCGCGACGGCGTGCCCAATCGGGGATGCGAGGGGAGAATTGAATGATGTTATTATTCCCCACACGCCTGTTTTTCCCTTGAGGCCGTCTTTGGTGTTCTTGCAGACCGAAGATATTGTGTTTATCAAGTTGTCCACCTCGGCAACGGACTCCTGTCTCGTCATTCCGGTGCTCAGAAGCACCATCGCCGCAAGCCTGTACCTTTGTGCCTTGACGGTTTCCAGCAGGCTCTCGAAGTACTTCGCCCTCTCCCGCACCGACAGTTTTGACCATTGGGGGTGATTCTTCAAAGCGACCTCGACCGCAAGTTCCGCCGTCCCCGACTCAGGCTCCTGGAACGTTCCGAATACTATGCTGCTGTCTATCGGGCTTTTTGGAGTGAACAGGTGCCCTGATGCGACCTTCAGTCCCCCGATGTAGGACGGGTGGTCCTTCTTCTTGTTCTGCAGGGCCGCCTGAAATGCCGCCTCGAACTTCTCATCGTCATATGAAAAATGGGTTTCCGAATCCCTCATGCCACCAAAAATAGGCTATTGCTATGTTAATCTTGCGCAATATCCCGCCTTTGTCAAACGGTCCCTCTCTCAGAGGCCGAGGAGACGCTTTTTGACCGCTTCGAACTCTTCCCGTGTGATGATGCCGTCATCCATCAGTTCTTTGTACTTCCTGATCTCGTCCGCGGAAGATGCCTGCGTGGACGGGCTCTCGTCCTGGGGTGCGAACTGGGTCGATGCTCTGACGCTGCTCTTCTGCACCCTGCCGCTGATGACGTCCTTGATCTGTGCCGGCGTAAGATACTGGTAGCTCGGAATGTCATTCAGTTTTTTGTTGCAGGTGAGGCACACTTCTCCGTACAGCAATTTTACCGTATATGCGCCGAAAGGCGCTCCCGTGGCTTTTCCGCATCCTATGCAAGGTTT
>JAITWO010000006.1 GCA_031285205.1 Methanomassiliicoccaceae archaeon
CTGCACCATGCCGCCCTTTTCCGCCAATCTTTTAAGGGGTGTGCGTTCCGCCACACGCGTCAGCATCTCAGCGTCCGTGCGTATATATCCGCGGTCCGCCATCGCCTCCGCCGCCGTCCTGTACCTGAGCTGGGACAATGCCCTCTGCTTCCTTATCGCGTAGCTGAGGATCTCGTCATCAGTGAACGTCCTTGTGACGAACCTTCCTTTCGCATAGAAACCGTTCACGAAGTGATACCCTTTCGATAAGAGTGTCGTCCTCATACTATCATCAAGCTCTGCCGCGTCTGTGCTCAGGACCTCCCTTATGCGGACTATGTTCTGCCCTTTCATCCTGAAGAACGCCATCAGATCGTCCACGGCGTCCAGGAGTTCCGGGAATTGGTCGGGATGTTCCATGTCCACCGACCTTATCTCGACGCAGCCGGACATCTCCCATATCTCAAGGGCGCCCACTATCCTTTCTCCGAGGACGACCGGATATATCCACCGGTCGCCGTACCTGGACGATATCTCCGCCCATTTGGACGCCAGGACGGGATCGAACAGAGAGAGCACCTGCATCTTTTCTTCGGTTCCGGTGCATGTATCTATCAGAGGGACCTCGTCTGGCATTATGTACATCTGTGTTTGGCCATCGCCGACATATACCGTCGACGCTCCGATGGCCCCCATGAGCACCGGGACGTCCTCATGCGGAACGCCGATGATGAACCGTATCCCTATCGCCGGCACGGGTCCGTACGCACGGACCGCCTGCTCCGCCAGTTCCAGCACCGTATCCCCGGACGGTCTGTCGGGCGTGTATATCTCATAGACATTCTCGGACCCCCAGTCCTCCCTCTCGTCATACGCCCTCACTATCTTCAGCGCACGGTCCAGCCGGTTCACCGATTCCTTTATCTCGTCCTTGTCGCCGCCTTTCTCCGCTATGAGCTGTCTCGTTGTCACCTTTCCGAAAGCGGATATGAGCGCGAGCAGTTTCTCATCCTCCGGTGTTATCGGTTCCTGACGCAGTGATGCGTACTTCTCCCCGTCCGCCGCAAGTACATACCTCACCCTTCCGCGGACAAACCTTCCCAGGAGTATCTTCCCGCTCTCTCTCATCGACGCCCATTCGCTCATCCTGAAGTTGTCTACCCTGTTGAACACATCAAGCACGCTTCCCGCCGATCCATAGAACTTGAAATATTCCTCGATCGTACGGAACCTGCTGCCTTTGGACCGTCTGTAGCGTTCCACCGCCGCGTGTGAGAACACGTTGCTGTGCCCCGCCTTCAGGCGCATATGGTCCGTGCGCCTCATGTACTGGTCGCTCTCCGATATCAGGAACCGTCCGCATGCCGCCTCACCGTCGTTCACCAGCGCATCCAGGGTCGTCTTTGCGTCGCTTTCCGTTATTGACAGTGCATACGCGACCTCGTGCACCGTTGCTGGCGCAAAGCATTCCAGGTGCCTCGCCGTTACCCGGTCCAGACATCTGTCCCTGTCTGTGTAATCATATGATGACCTTGAGAACGACCATTTGTTCCTGACGATATCCGTCCTCGTTATGAGGTACATTGACTCCAGCTTCCTGAGCGATCTGAATGCGGCGTCCTCGTCCGTGCCCGTCGCCGCAACGGCGTCGTCAAGCGTTGTGTCCCTGCCTACCGCATCCAGTATCTTCACGTCCGTCTCGTTCAGTTCCCTTTCCTTCTTCGTTGCGGACGCATAACATCCCAGTTCGTCGGACGCCATTATGTGCGGATCGTCCAGGAACACCGTCCCTATCCTCTTCTCCTTCAGGAGTTCCCTGCACCATTGGTCCACCGTTTTTCTGTCGGCGTCCGCATACGCGTAGATATTGCGTCCCCTTTCCCTGAACGCCTGCAACGGCCCTGTGCGCAGCAGCATCGGAACAATGTCCTCCTTACCTGATATGCGGCCTATCTTCTCTCTGAAGTATGGTATGACAAGGTCCTCGGAGAACTCGAATTCCTTTATCGAATCGCCCATTGCCCTGTGCAGCACCTTCCTGTGCAGCTCCCGCAGAAGCGCGCTCCTGTCCTCCATCAGTACGATGTCGGAATATCCGGAGAGTATGGCGTTATGCGCGAACGGGGACGGCGTCCCGCTGTACGGTATCGTGACCACCTTCATCTCTCCGCTCTCTATCTTATCGAGGACCGCACGCGCGTTTTTGATGTCCATGTCATCTTCCAGCACCTCTCTGTACGTTTCCTCGATCACCGGCATCTCGTCCATGCTGCCGAGCGTCTCCAGCAGGTATGCGGACCTTATCTGCTGCCTGTTCACAGACACGGAACGTCCCATGTAGTTCCGTAATATCATGAAGCTGCGCGATGCCGTGTGTCGGAACCTCATCTTGAATATCTCCGAATCCCTGACCGCCTTCCTTAGGATCCCTTCCAGGTCGGCGGATGAGAGCATCGTCGGTATCTTGCCCATGTCGATCTGTCTCGGCAGGCCTATCATGAAGTTGTCGTCGCTCATTGATACGGATGCGTTGCACCCGAGGAGGTTTGATATACGGTATGCGAACCCTCTCGACAGCGCATCGTTGACGCGCCGTCCGAACGGGAAGTGGAATATCATCCTGTGATTGCCGGACGGATCGATGTATTCTTCGATCGCCAATACCTTTTCGTCCGGTATTATATCGGTGGTGACCTTCTGTTCGCTGAAATACGATAATATGGATCGTGCGGACCCCTCATCGATATCGAATTCGCCGCAGATGTCGTCTATGTCCGCGCCGCCGGCAGCCATCCTGCCTGCCAGTTCCCCTCTGAACTTCGCGACCTCCATGGAAAGGTCGAAACTTCTCGGTAACATCTCGCCGGCCCACGACGGCACCGTGGGTTTCCTGCCGGTCGCCTCCTTCACGTATGCGCTCATCCCCTTTGTGCGGACGAATTCGAATGATCTGCCGCCGAGTACGAATATATCCCTCGGCGATAACCGTTCAACGAACTTCTCCGATAGCTCTCCTAATGATGAGCCGTGGTTCGATATGACGCGGTAGTTCGCCTCCTCCGGTATCGTACCGAGGTTCAGGAAGTATATCATCCTCGATCCTTTCTTCCTTCCGAATTTTTTTTCATCCTCGTCGTACCATATCTTGGAGTACACCCCTTCGAATTCGTCCTTGCTGCCCAGATATTTCAGCACGCTGATGAACCTCTCCTTCGGGAGGTCCCTGTAGCAATATGACCCTCTGACCAGTTCGTACGCTTTGTCCGCATCCCATCTGCTGTCCAAACTCATACCCACGACGGCCTGCGCGAGCACATCCAGACAATTCTCCGGGATGCCTACCCTGTCGATATCTCCGCGGTGGGCGGCGCGGCACATCACCGCGCACTCCACGAGATCGTCCTGATCGAACACCAACAGCCTTCCTTTGGATGTGCGGCCCATGCTGTGGCCGCTCCTGCCTATCCTCTGCAATCCTTTCGCGACGGACTTCGGCGAGCCTATCTGACATACGAGATCGACCGACCCTATGTCTATGCCCAATTCCAGAGAGGTTGATGATACCACGCACTTTATCTCTCCGCGTTTCAGCCTTCCTTCAACGTCCAGCCTTGTATCTTTCCCGAGGGAGCTGTGATGAACTTCTATGTTCTCCATCCCTCTTTCCTTCAGTTTGTACACGACGCTCTCCGCGCCCGACCTTGTATTGGTGAACACCAATGTTGTCTCGTGGGCATCTATCAGTTCCTTCAGCTGGTCGTACATCTTCGAGTTCACGATCTCGGATGATAATGCGGTCATATCCTCCGTCGGACAGATGACCTTCAGGTCCAGTTGTTTTTTTGTCCCGGACTCCACTAATGTGACGTCTCTCATCGCCCCGTCATCATTTCCAACCAAAAACCCGGCTATCGCCTCTATCGGCGCCAGGGTCGCAGATAGTCCGATCCGGGTCATCGGGTTCTCGCAGTGCGCCCTCAGCCTTTCCAACGTCAACGAAAGGAATGCCCCCCTTTTGGAATCGCATATGTCATGGATCTCGTCGAGTATCACCCATTCCACGTTCTTCAGGCGTTCCTTGAACTTCGGTGCCTCCAGCACCAACGCCAATGATTCCGGGGTGGTTATCAGGATGTGCGGCGGCTTGCGGAGCATCTTCTGCCTTTCGTACTGCGTTGTGTCCCCGGAGCGCACCGCCACCCTGATATCCGGGGCCTGCATCCCCTTTTCCTTCGCTACCCCTCTCATCTCCTCCAGCGGCGTGTTGAGATTCCTGTTCACGTCGTTCGCGAGCGCCTTCAGCGGCGAGATGTATATGCAGTACGTCCTTTCCTCAAGTCTTCCTTCGGATGCGTATCTCGTTAGCTCGTTTATTATTGAGAGGAAAGCTGTAAGCGTCTTCCCGGACCCGGTGGGTGACGAGACAAGGACGCTCTTCCTTTCATGTATCACGGGTATCGCCTTTGCCTGCGGCTCCGTCAGCGATTCGAAGCGCTCGCTGAACCATGCGGATACGAGAGGTTCCATCACTGACATGACCTCTTCCTTGCTGTATACCCTCTCCGCCTTTTCCATACGCGCACCCGTAGATGCGAACCTTACACTCTGGGCTTTAATGTACTTTGTGCTTCGTCATACCCCGGAACGCGATGACCGGTGCGGTCGGCGGGCAAGAACGTGTTATAAAGGAATAAGATCCCCTCTTGCATAAAAACGATTGGAAAGTGTTTATGCGGACATTCGCGTAAGAGTTAAATTTCTTAGAGAACAGATACGCAACGGCCGCGATGGCGGCTATCGCCGCTACGGCGATAAAGACCGCCATTACCGGGAACTCGCCGTTGCCGTCATCACCTGACGCCGGTGAGATGTACGGATGCCACTTTCGCTGTGGGCCTCTCTCCTGACAAAGGAAAGTAGTTAAACGAATTATGCGATCGGCAGGCATGAGGTCTGTTGTCGCACCTGCGGCCGTGCTGATCGTTATGGCGCTGATGTTCACGGTGCCGCTGATGGGCGGCAGCGCCGAAGCGGCAGAGGGAGATACGGAGGTCACCGTATGGAATGTCAGCGGCGCCGGCGATGCGGTCACGGTGCGCATCTCCGATGCCGACAATGTGTGGGAATCGGAGATCGATGACCTGAACTTCTGGAAACTTAAGAACGAGATGCCCGCCGGGGAATATACATTGGAGTTCAGTCCGTCCGGCGATTTCTGGCCGAGGTTATCGGATGCGGTCAGATGGGAGGACGGCAGGTACATACTAACGGTCGGTGACGATCCGGTGGACGTGGTGATGGTCTTCGGGCACTCGTACGGTACCGTATCGGGCATCGTCACCTATGACGGGAATCCTGTATCGGGGGTCACCGTCTCTGTCTTCGATCCGGACGATAAGGTCATAGGGTCGGACAGGACAGACAGTAAAGGAGAATACTCGATAGACTGCCCTCTGGGGGCCGAATATATCATCGAGTTCTCCGATGCACGCTTCCAGACCGAGAGATACCATGTATCAGTGTATGTTGCCGGCGACATTACGCTGGACGCCTTCGGCATGACCACCAGGGAAGTTGCCACATTCCTGTTCGGCCTTGACCTTACGCATTCGCTGATGCTGATAGGCGGCATCATCGGGCTGTTCGTGCTGTTCTTCGTGATACTTTACAGGATACACATAAGCAAGCATCCGGAATCGTCGAAGGTCTATTCGGAACCCAGGAAAAAGGATCAGGAATGAGCCTTCATCGTTGTACTGACCTTTGCCGCCACGTCCTTGTAGAGGCTGTTGCCGTCCGCATCCATCGCCACCACCAACGGACCGAACCGTTCCGCCCTGAGCCTCCACATCGCCTCGGCCATCCCGAGGTCCTCCCATTCCGCTCCTTCCGCTTTACTTATCCCCTCGGCAAGTGACACCGCCGCGCCGCCTATCGCCGCCAGATATACGCAGCCGACCTCCTTCATCGCCCTAAGAACATCGTCGCACATCCCGCCCTTCCCGATGACTGCCCTTATCTTGTAACGGCGTATCATCTCCGCCCCCATCTTGTCCATCCGTGCGCTGGTGGTGGGTCCCGCGGCTATGATCTTCCATTCTTCCCCTTCTCTCATCACTATCGGGCCGCAGTGGAACAGCGTCGCGCCTGCCAGCCCCTTCGGGACCTTTACGTTCGGGGACAGGGCGCGTATATGCACCTCGTCGCGCCCGGTGATCATCTTCCCGCTCAGATAGACCGTCTGACCGATCTTCAGACCGCGTACCGTCCTTTCGTCCATGGGTGAAGATAATATTGTCAAGCGGCCTCACCTCTGATGATAATCAGCAGTACCGTCTTTGTATATGCGGACGGTCGCCCTTCTGGATGCCCAGCAGTTGAGGTTCACGGCAACCGGTAAGCTTGCGGTGTGGCAGTATGCCGTTTTTATGTGGACCCTAAGCACCGTCGTGTCCCCTCCCAGTCCCATCGGTCCGAGGCCGCTCGAGTTCAGTATCGTGAACAATTCCTCTTCCAGTTCACGTTCGTCATCATTTTTGTTCACATGATCGGCCGATCTGAGAAGGGCCTCCTTTGCCATCTCCGTGCATCTGTCGGATGTTCCGCCTATCCCTACGCCGACCACGGTCGGCGGGCACGGTCTCCCTCCGGCTTCAAGGACCGCGGAGACGATGAACTTCTTTATCCCGTCCGTACCGTCCGCCGGGTTGAGCATCGCCAGCCGTGTCATGTTCTCGGAGCCTGCGCCCTTGGGAAGTACCGTTATCTCCGTGTGGTCCGCGTCCGAGGGTCTGTAGTGTATCACTGGCATCCCCTCTCCCAGGTTGTCGCCGTGGTTGTGCCGTGTCAGCGGGTGGACGGTGTTCGGCCTCAGAGGTATTGTTTCGGTGGCCTTCTTTACCCCGTTCCTTATGCCTTCTTCCATCGATGCGTCCATCCTCCCTGATACATAGAACACCGGCATCCCTGTATCCTGGCACATGGGTCTTCCGAGGAACTCCGCCTTCTTCACGTTGTCCATTATCCCGCCCAACTGTGAGTATGCGGTCTCATTCGTCTCCCATGAGGCCGCCGCTTCCAGCGCCCATCCCACGTCCTCCGGGAGTTTGGTGTTGGCGAGACGTAAAAGGTTGACAACGATGTCCTCTATAGGTTCGGGGATCCTGATCATTGACGGTACATGCACGTATATGAGAAAAACAATGCGGTCCCATCATACTCGGCGTTCGGAAATTCCGAGCAGCAACCGATGGCGTGACCTGTGTGCCGACGGGCCGAAAGGATGATCGGCATCTGAATGTCCTTTGACAATAAAAAATATCACGGAGGTGCCTGCGGCCCGCCTGAACGGGAAGCGAAGCGCCTCCGTGCAACTGTTGTTTACCGTTTCTTCAGCTCCGCCTCTTCCAGATGAATATCCCTATCAGTGCGGCCGCTGTTGCAACGAGCACCGCCACTATTATCCAGATGTTGTCGTTGTTGTCCGGATCTGGGCCGGGGTCGGTCCCTGCGTAGGTGTACGTCATGGTTACGGTCTTGGCATCGTTGCTGACAACATTCGCAACGTTGCCTCCCAATGTAGCGGTGAACCCCGTTTCCTGCGTAAAGAAGTATCCCTCTTTAGCGGTGAGCGTTACGGTTACAGTGTATTCTCCGTCCCCGAACACCGTTGGGTCATCGCTCCAGGAGGCCGTTCCTGTGTATCCGGCACCGTCAGCGATCGAGGTCTGTGGCGTTCCGCCTTCTGCCGGCGCGGTGATGTCTATCGCAGCGCTGTATACCGGAACAAAATAGTCGCCGAAGTATGGTAATTTCGAGTCGGTGAGCCACACCTTGAGCCTTTGGAACGAGACGTCCATGCCGTAGTCCATATGATCGTCTATGGATTCAGCGACAGCATACATGTTGCCGCTGCCCTTTGCCACACCGTTCAGGATGCCGTACAGCTTGCCGTTCCCTCCGTTCGAGCCCCACGCCTCATCGGGGTCTGCGAACACATAATTCCTGTCGACGGTGAATCCGCTGCCGATATCCACGCCTCCGAAGAGCTCCAGATCGCCGATGTATAGGTTGTTGATGACGTCATCATTCAGTACATATCCGACAACTCCTCCCACGTACCTTTTCAATTCGTTGACCTTCGTGTCCGTGTCCACCATGTTGCAATACTGATTCAAGAACCAGTAATAAGAATTAAGTGAAGGGCAATAACCGCATTCATCGCAATCGTTCCCATGATCAATTATCATAACTAACAGTTCACCGGCCGTGATGTCGTCCTCCAGGAGGGAGGCCAGTATGTCTGCGATTATGTCACATTCTCCGCAGATATCGCATTCTTCCAAATGGATTGTCAGATCATAGATCACGAACGCATCCTCGGAAATGTCGATGGCCGCCGTTGAGATGTTGTTCATCACACAGAACAGCTTCTGACCCATCCCCGCTTCGGTGTCAACCGATGTATATCCGGTCATTCCGCCGACGAAGATATTTGTGTAAAATCTTTCATAATATTCTGTCAGCGAGATGTCCGTTCCGTAGACCGCGGAGTTGCCCAAGGCACCGTTATAGTTCGCTCCTGCCACGCCGCCCATGTAGATCTTGGCCGCATGACCGAGGGAATCGCTGGCCCTAACGGCTCCCTCATTCACGACAACCCCGTTGATGATACTGATGGAACTGCCGCCGCAGGCGTAACCCACCGCTCCGCCCAGGAAGGCGGTCACCTGTATCCTTTCCAGCGAGACAACGGGGTCCTCGATGGTAACGTCGCGTATCTGTGACCCGACGGCCATTCCGGCGATCGTGCCGATGAACACGTTCTCTTCTGTTTCCCAACTGGCTGTGATATCTACGACTGGGGTAGAAAGCGTAAGGTTCTTTATCGTGCTTTCTTCTATGATGCCGAACAGCCCGGCATAGCTGAAGTACACGTCTCCCCAGTCATCATCAGTATATTGATAGATGTCCAAAACGTCATTCACATACATTCCGGCGATCGTGTGCCCGTTACCGTTGAAGACGACACCGGCCATATTGACCGGATACCATTTGTAGTCGCTGAGATCGAGATCGTTCGTGAGTGTGATCGTCCAGCCGTCATACTTCGTTCCATCAAACGACAGTTCGTGTCCGAACAGACCTAACTCTTCCTCAGTAGATATCGCAAGCGTTTTTGCTGTTTCGTTCTTCGCGCCTGACGCATAGTCGGGGGCGCGCACACTCTGCCAAGAGAGCAGCGGGCTCCCGTCAGCGGTCGATTCCATTTCTCCATAATGTGCGCATGCCAGCAGGCTTTCGTCACACACATATTCGCTGTGCCCCTCGAATGGATCAAAACTGATCGCTGGCGGAGTGTCAGTGTAATATGTCACGAATGCGCATGCGTAATCATTGGATCCTCCGACCCAATAAAGTTGTATCTGATCGCCGTCGCTGACGATGAAGGTGTGCGTCCCGTGACCGACACTGCCTACCAGGGTCGCATCGGAATCGTGGGTTCCGTCTATGTATACCTCTATCTTTGCACCTTGCCATCCATCGTCCCACCATTGCCACATCTCGATCGTGACCTCACGGTCGCCGGCACCGAGCGGCGAATCCCCCTCATCGATGTCCATCAAAAATATCGCGAACGCCGACATCACGAACATGGATGCGACAAATATCGAGAGGAGCGCCCTGCCCCCCCCTATTAAGTGATTCCTTTTTCATTTTATCACCCTTATGCGTATTAATTGACGCATATGCGACCTTCTGTATCAGCTTCCGTATTAATTAACGTGACCTGACGGTCTCCGTTCTGTCGGGTGCGGATCCGCGGCGGCCTCACGGCACGAAGAACAGCGTGTCATCGACATCCACGATATCAACGGATTCTCCTATCTCCGCATCCTCGGGAATTTTTATGTCAACTGTGGAATAATTCACCGGATGGAGCACCTGTATCTCCTCTTTGGACCTGCTGACGACGGTCGCCTTCCTGAACTCACCGTACGCTGTATGTACTCTGAGAGAGGACATCTGCGTCCTCCTTATCGACATCGTATGAAAATCTCCCAGCCTCACCAGCTTCCCGTTGTCCTTGCTTATCCCTGCCAGTTTGTATGCCCTCCCCTCATACATAACGATGTCATTAAGATGGTACTCGGGCATCCTCACCAGGAACGTCGTTCTGTACATATCCGCGCCGTCCTCTGTCTTGCCGACCAGTTTCGACGACTCTTTCATCTCCGCCCCGTAGTGGTCTGAGAGCTCCTTCGCAAGCGCCTTCCCCAGCGAATTTGACGAAAGGAGCATGTCCACCCCTCCCGGGACCTCTTCCACCTTCGTCAGGAATATCTGGCGGTTCAGGGAGGACATGCTCTCTATCCTGTTCCTGACATGACGGACCGCTTCGTCCCTAAGGTCGGTTGGCAGTTCTTTCGTCCCGCTCCTTACCTGCAGTGTTGACTCATAATAGTTCCCGAGCTGCCTTGAGCACTTCTGGCACACATTGTTCTTTATGCGGACGAGGGTCTCCGCCTCCGCCGTTACGATGCGGCCTCCCAACTCTCCCTGCGCATCCACCTTCACCAGGAAGTTACGCGGGTCCTGTGTGACCGCGAGTGCCCCTGCGCTCATTATGTGAAGCCCGCTTATCGCGGTCAGCGCGTCCAGGGCGGCATCCTCTATCGCCCTGTGCTGCTCCTTTTTGGACCACTGACTGCCTCCTGACCTGAATTCTTCGCATGATGCGCATCTTTCCAGGTCCACATGATGCGGCAACGCTATCAGTTCTTTCCCGTTGAGGAAACAGGATATACATAGGCCGTCGAACGTTTCCCCTTCGTTGCCGCATTTGACGCAGAACATCACATTATCACGGCCTGTGCATGCTTCACTCCGCCTATCGTCACGACGGCATCCTCTGACACGTATCCCATGCGCTGTGCTGCGCTGACGGTGCGCTCGCCGACGAGGTTCATTATTGTGACGTTCTTCATGCGCTCCGCGAGCGTCTCTTCGGAAATGTCCTCTCCCTTGTAGAATGCCTCCGAGACCTTCAGTCTCATAACGCCGTCCCTGAACTCCTTCCCTAAAAGTTCATGGTCGCATGCCGCCAGGATCCTTTCCGTGCCGCGAGTGTGTATCTTTACAGAGATCATGATCACGCTATCCTGTATTCATCCAGTGACGGCTGGTAGACCTCACCGGCGTTCTGCAGCTTCTCAAGCACACGGTATACCTCCCGTTCCTCCACCTGGCCGACCAGTTTCGATACAAGTTCGCCCTTCTTGATGGCCATCCCCGTCTCGTTGTGGTATTGGCGTATCGCTTCCGTGACGATCTCCATCTCATTCCTCGTTCTGGCCGATGTTCCGGTCGCTGTTATGTCTATGTCCCATTCGGTGCTGCCGTCCCTTCCGATGACCTTGTCCAGGAAGTAATGGATTATCCTTATCGAGCGGTCCGCGTCCTCTTCCGTGACGATGTTGCTCAGCCTTGCTCTTGCCGATGCTTCCGACAGACGGACGTATGCCTCCAGCTGTCTCGCCGTTATCGGAACGGATTTGCTCTTCTCCCCGCCTTTCAGTCTTATGCTCAGGTAATTCCTGCTTATCTTCTCCACCGCTTTATCGGACATCACCGGTATTATGCGCTTTGAGTATGCGACATACTTCCTCAGGATGTCCACTTCGTACTCCGGTCTTATGGACACCGTCTCGCTCATTATCCTGTCGCTCAGTTCCTCATTGCCGGCGACCCTGCCTCCTTTCCTTACCTGGCCCCTGCGGTGTACCTTGAGGATATGACTTGTTATCTTCTCGTCAATCTCCTTTTTTGGTTTGTCCTTGAGCGTGAAGATCATATCAAAACGTGAGATCAGCGCCGGCGGCAGGTTTATCTGATCGCCGAGGTCGCCGTCATCGAACCTTCCGCGCTTTGGGTTTGCGGCCGCCAATAAGGAGCATCTGCATTGCAGCGTCGCCGTTATCCCCGCCTTTGCGACGGATATCCTCTGTGATTCCATCGCCTCATGCAATGATGACGTATCCTGTTCGCTCATCTTGTCCAGCTCGTCCACGCACGCCAATCCTTTGTCCGCAAGTACCAGCGCCCCTGCCTCCAGGGTCCATCGTCCGTCACTGAAATCATCTTTCACGGCTGCGGCGGTGTTGTGCACCGCGAAACCGTTCCCCAGGAACGAATGCGCCGGATCCACCGTCAGGTCGTACACATATTCGGGCAGGTTCCCGGTGATCCTGCTCACCTTTCTTATCTCGACCGCCTTCGGCTTCATTTTATCCTTATGTGTGACCAGCACCAGCGTTCCGGGAAGGATCTTCGATGCTTCCGTCCAATCGTACGTCATGCCGTCCCGTGCCATTATCTTTGTTTCCGGCGTGAGGATCAGGCCACCATCATTTTCTGTTATTAGTTCCACAAGAAACGGAGGGGTCCTTATCCTCCACACGAATGACACCGGCAACCCTTTCGGGTGGCCGTTGTCTGTTATCGATATCACCTTGCCGTCCGATACGGCCTGTCTCCATATCCCTTCCCTGTACTCTTCGGGAGAGGTCATCCTTTTTTCGACGAATTCATTTATCGTCACGTCACCGGAGTCGGTGAACAATATCGTGTCACCGTGAACGCACAATCCGGCGGCGGAGGCGGATTTGCCGGACGCATAGATGCCTCTCGGGGCGAGCATGCTCATGTACCTGAGAAGCTGCGACTTCGCCACGCCGGGATCACCGATCAGTAAAATATGGATGTCCCCTCTTATCGTGGTCCCGTCGTCCAACACCTTGGGCGTCCCGCCGAACAGTTGCAGCGCGATCGCCTCCTTTTCTGTTTCCAGACCGTATATGGTCGGCGATATCGATCTGACGATCTTCTCAAAGAGATCCGGGTCCGCGGACATCTCCTTTATCTTTTCCACGTCCTCTTCAGTTATCAGGATCTCATCGTACTCGTGCTGCTCGAATTCTATCGAATTGACCTCGATATATGTTTCGAAAACGGATGATTCGTCCCTGTCGCCTTTCTGCACCGGCCTCACTATCCCGTTGAGTATCACCCTGTTCCCGGGAAAAACAACGCCAGCGATATCATCATCCAGGTATCCTATCAGTCTTTCCGGCTGTGCGCCTCCCCTTAATCCCTCCGGGGATTCCTGGATCTCCACCATCTGCGTGTCCACGTAGATGCTCCTTTCATCCTGCAGTATGAATTGCGCGTTCGCTTTGTTGCAGCTTCCTTCCGGGCTTATGCACATCGATGGCTTTCTGATGCGCATCCTGTGCTGGTCCACCCATTGTTCTGCGTCACATCTGGTGCATTTGAACAGCGCTTTTATCATCCTCGGCTTGACAGGCGATGCCTTTCTCACGAGTCCTTCGATGGCTACGAACTTGCGGAGATGCGGCTGCCTTATCGCCCTGATCTCCACTCTGTTGTCCCTCGGAAGCTCATTTATCCGTAGATTCACATCCCCGTTACCGTCCCATGTGGGAGGCATAAGTTCCTTTATCTTCTTCCTCCCGAGGTCCAGGCACCTGTCCGGGTGGTCCATAATGAACATCGCCATGTCCGGATTGTATTCATCGATGTCCTTGTATGAGACGAATATGCTCCTTTTGGCCGGGAAGCTGTCCGCTATCTCTGTTATCTTCAGATGATATTTCCTTGTCAGGATGTCCTCCCACCCTGCGGATATCTCCTCGTTCTTGAAGTTCATGTCGCCCCCCGCTATACAGGCTCGGCAGATATTTGAATTGAACGCTCACATTATTTTGGATAGGTCCGATGACCTGCATTCATCATCGACCCACCATACCCATCCGCTCCGTTCAATAGATACCTCCCCCTTGACAAAGCCGGCCTGCTTCAGTTTCGTGAGCGTCTTGGCAAAGTCGTCCGGGCATCTGTAATTGAACTGCTCCTCCAGGCGGTCCTCTATCTCCTTCGTCGTCAGACGGTCCGTGCCGAACACCAGCCAAACGACGCGTATGATGTCTCCGAGCATAGCGACGGTGTTACGTATGCATGCAATAAAAAGCTTTCATAACACCGATGTGTCCATTGTGCGCCCGTGCTTCGCCGAAGCGCCTGCGGATGTGTGTGCTGTTGTGCGTATTCCCTATTAAAATGCAGTGAAAGTGTCGGTCGCGATCGTTACGTCCCCGCGCAGTGGCGAGGACAGAATAACGACACACCTCCCGCTGTATGCTATGCAGAAACTGCTCGGTCATGTAAAGGAACGGTTGGCGATGCGGTCTGATCAGCATTGACCGGAGAATATCCGACCATCATTTTCTGAGCGCTTCCGTGTATTCTTTCTGTATCCTTACAACGTCGGCGCTGTCCTTTGCGTTCGAGTATTCGGATAACATCTCTCCGTTTATCCTCAGGAACTCCGGGCCCCAGTTGAACCTTTCGATTATTCGGTCCGCCTGCTCACGCTCTCCGAGTATGATCAGTGCCGCTGTTACCGCCTCTGCGCTGTTCAGTTCCATCGGTCTGCCCCAGTTCACGGGGTTCGATGCTATCAGGTACGGAAGTGCGCGTTCGTTCATCCCTTTCGGCCTGGGGAACTCATCTATGTTCGTCCACGTCATGTCCATCACGACAAGCGCCTTCTTTTCCGCATACACCCGATCCGCCGGCGATAGGGCGGTCTCAGAGAACGGCGAAAGGATGACGGAGCCTTTCGGGACCGATGATATGCTGACATCTTTAGCAAGACCGAACTTCATCATCCTCTTCGCTGTGCATTTTTTCGGATCGCACTGACATTCGTCGTGAACAAGCACCCTGATCATCTGATGGCCAGCTTTTCTAAGTTATCGGGTGAGGAGAATGTTTCTTTCACCCATTCCCTTACCCTGTTCATCAGATCGACATAGCAGTCATAAAGCTCTTTATCGTCTGTAGCTTTGAAGTCGCCCCTTTTACCGAGATCCTTCAGGATCTGCTTCCCTTTGAAGGGTAATATCTCATGCACCCTGTCGTACGTCTCCTTCTGCAGGAAGACGACATAATCGAACGGTATCATCGTGTATGCGTTGAAATCCTTTGAGACGGCCGTGCTCCTTATGTCATAGCCGTTCTGGTACATCACCGACACCAGTTCACAGTCGACGTAATCGTTCTTGGGCCCGGCGCTCCTTACCTCGTATATATCATTGTAAAGATCTTTGAGAAAATATTCGGCTATCTGCGACTGAAGGTCGTTCGTCTCATCCACGAACAATATGGCGACCTTGTTCCTGTCCGGCTTCTCGATTATCTTCTTCCTTCCCCACGCCATTGTATCATACGGTCATCATTCACAAAGGTTAAACGTTTTGTCGGAAGAACTGAAGTGTCCTGCAAATGATTATTATGCCGCATCGCGATGGGCGTATGCCACGATGATGATCGTTATCGAGCTGATCGTGATGATAGACGGGCGAGCTGAGTGGCCTTTTCTCCGATTTATCGGATATGCGATACGTTCTCCGGACGGATGTTCACACGACCGATTTATCGCCCAAGATCGTCTTTTCCCTGGAAAAGATTTTTGATTGATATCGTTATTGACATCATATGCAACCCGTACTGCAGATCGCCTTGGATCTTATGCATCTGAAGAGAGCCGTTGAGATAGCTCACGAATCCGTCGACGGAGGGGCGGATTGGATCGAGGTCGGAACGCCGCTGATAAAAAGCGAGGGAGCGGAAGCGATAAGGACGCTGAGGCGTGAGTTCCCGGGAAGGAAACTGATCGCCGACACCAAAACAATGGATGTCGGGTCGTTCGAGGTCGAGATAGTTGCGAAGGCGGGTGCGGACATCATCACGGTGATGGGGCTCGCCGATGACTCGACGGTATCGGAGGCCGTCATGGCCGCAAGGAAGTACGGTGCGGAGGTCATGGTGGACATGCTCAATGTTCACGATATCGTTGAACGTTCGAAGACCGTCGAGAAACTGGGCGTTTCGTACATATGCCTGCATATGGGCATAGATCAGCAGATGAAAGGGAAGAAGGCACCGACGGAGATGTTAAAGGAGGTGGTATCGTCAACCGCGATCCCGGTCGCTGCCGCAGGAGGGATAACGGCGGAGACCGCCGGCAGGTATGTTGAAGCGGGTGCATCGATAGTGATCGTCGGCGGCGGGATAATCAAAACGGAGAACATCACCGATGCGGCGAAGAATGTGAAGAAGGCGATGGCCGGTTCGAAGGTGAACACGGACCTGGCAAGAAAATACGGCGAGGAGGAACTCTTCGAGGCGTTCTCGAGGGTCTCGACACCGAACATCTCGGACGCATACCACAAACAGGGGGTGATCTTCGGGCTCACCCCGCATCTCCAGCCGGGACAGAGGATGGTGGGAAGAGCGTTGACCGTGCAAACGGCCAACGGTGACTGGGCGAAGCCGGTCGAGGCGATCGACAGGGCGAAGGAGGGGGACATCATCGTCATTTCCGTGGGAGGAGGGAACGTTGCCGTGTGGGGAGAATTGGCAAGCGAGTCCGCGAAGATCATGGGTGTGCGGGGCGTGGTGATAGATGGGGCGATACGTGACATTGATGACATAACCGCATCCGGGTTCCCGTCGTTCTCAAGATACGTCGTTCCGAATGCCGGTGAACCGAAAGGGTACGGAGGCATCGGGATCGAGATCACCATATGCAACCAGACGGTCAGGAACGGCGATTGGATGATAGGTGACGAGAACGGCCTCATGGTGGTTCCGAAGGAGGTCGCCGTCGAGGTCGCGAACAGATCGCTTGACGTTCGGGAACGTGAGAATCGGACGCGCGAGGAGATACGCCGCGGATCGACGTTATCGAAAGTGAACGAACTCGAGAAATGGGAACCCGTGAAATAAATAAAAATAATACGGCCGGCGGTCTGCCGGCCGCGATCGGTTCATTCCTGTTTGTCCGAAAACCTGTCCGACGGTTTGTCTGACTGTTTATCAGACGACTTGTCCGTTGTCCTCGTGTTCTGGGCTAGGCTGTTCGTTTCTTTCAGTTCGGCATCCATCTGCTTGTCGAGGGTGTCCATCTGCGCCCTTATATCCTCCGCCTTCGGTATCGGCCCCAGTATATCATCCGGGTCACCGATGGTGGCCTTCATGTCCTTTATCTCCGACAGCGACCTTTCAGGGATCGTTGATGCGGTGCCCATGTATTGCGATATTCCGTCGACCAGCTTCGTCAGCTCGATGGGGAAGAAGAACTTCGATGATTCTCCCTCGCCGACCGCTTTCAGCGTTTCCATGGAGAGGACGGACATGGCTTTCGAATCGAGCGCTGCGGCTCCCACGGCCATTATGCGCAGCCTCTGCGCGTCACCCTGTCCTTCCAGTATGACCGCCAGCCTCTTACCTTCGGCCTCGAGTATCATCGACTGCCTGAGGCCCTCTGCCTCAAGTATCCTGGACTTCTTCTTTCCTTCCGCCTCGAGGATCGCCGCCCTCTTGAGACCGTCCGCCTGAAGTATTGCGGCACGCCTCTTCCTTTCGGATGAGGTCTGCTCCTCCATCGCCTCCTTGACCTTCTTTGCCGGGTCAAGCTCACGGATCTCAACGGCTTCCACTTTAACTCCCCATTTGTCGGTGCTCTCATCGAGTATGTCCCTCAGCTGGATGTTTATCCTTTCCCTGCTGGAAAGGATGTCATCGAGGTCCATCTCGCCGATCACCGAACGAAGCGTCGTCTGCGCCAGATACACGGTGGCCATCCTGTAATCGGTGACCTCAAAGAACGCGTTCTTCGGGTCCGTCACTTTGATGTATATTATCGCATCGACGTTCACCGGCGAGTTGTCCTTCGTTATGACCTCCTGGCTTGGAACATCGAGCACCTGGGTACGTAGGTCCAGTTTCACGACGGTGTTTATCAGTGGGCAGACGAAGTTCAGCCCCTGATTGAGCACCCTTATGTACTTGCCGAGGCGCATGTATATCGCCTGTTCGTAGGGTTTCACTATCTTTACCCCGCTGACCACCGACACAAGCACTCCGGCTATGACGATGAACCCGAGGACCATCAGCAATTCGGTTTCCATTTCTCTCTCATCTCCTTGTCCTTTTTATCGTTGGTTCCTGCGGACCACCTTCACGTGCACGCCTTGGCTTTCCGCAACCGTTATTTCCGTGCCGACCTCTATCGGCTCCGAGGATGTGGCACTCCAGGTGTCCGAATCTATCCTTACTTTTCCGGTTATGTTCTTCGGATCTGTCCTTACCGTCACTATACCGTTCTTTCCGATCAGTGTTTCACCGATCGTTGTGGTGGGCGGCTCCGGTCTTGCGAGTATCTGGTACATCTTCACCGTGCCGAGGGTCACCGGCACTGCCACCAGGAGTGCCAACACCGGGGACCACACGGAATACAGGAAGTCCGGATATACGTACCCTATGATCCCGAGTATCACCAGCACCGTTCCTGGGATCAGCAGGAACACTCCCGGCGAAAGCCCCTCTGTTATCAGAAATATTACGCCTATGACTATGAACACCAACGCCAGCGTCTCTGCCTCTATCATTTTTTCCACTCCTTATAATCTGCCTGCCATCTTGTTCAGCCTGTTTATCCTTTCCTGTACCGGAGGGTGGGTGCTGAATAATGACGACCCTCCTTTCTTCCTGCCGCCGAAGGGATTGGATATCCACATGTGTGCGCTTGATGGGTTCTCGTTCATCATCGGGCTCGCGGCGATCCCGCCCTCCAGTTTTTCCAACGCCCTCGCCAGTGACAAAGGGTCGGCGATGATCCTTGCACCGACCTGGTCTGCCTTGTACTCACGCCCTCTGGATATTGCGAGCTGTATCATCATGGCCGCTATCGGTATGGTCAGATAGGCAAGGAACGCGACTATCAGCGCGCCGCCCTCCCTCGACCTGAATGAACCGTAGAGAGCGAACCTTGCCATTATCGATATTGCACCGGCGACGGTCGCCGCGACCGACATGACAAGGATGTCACGGTCCTTCACATGAGCCATCTCGTGTGCGATCACCCCTCTCAGCTCGGCATCGTCCAGAAGTTGCAGCAGACCTGTTGTTACAACGACCGCCGCATTCCTCGGCCCCCTGCCGGTGGCGAATGCGTTGGGTGTGGCGTTATTGATGATCCCGACCTGCGGCATCGGAAGGTTCGCCTGCATTGCAACGTTCTCCACTATCCCGTACAGCCGCTGGCTGTCCTCCCTTTTGATCAGTTTTACTTTATGCGCCCTGAGCACGATCCTCTTTGAAAAGAGGAACGAGAACAGATTTATCAGTACTGAGAGACCTATGAATATTCCCATCATCAGGTAAAGGCTGTCCGTGCTGCCGTCATAGAAGACATACCAAAGCACCGCCCCTATCCCCATGAATATGAGCGTCAGCACAAGAAACAGCGCAGCGGTCCGTATCATGTATCCCATTTGTTTCCTTCCCTGTCAATGCAATCATGTTTTTTGTATTTAGAATTGACCCGAAATCCCATCAGATCTCGAATTGGATCTCTGTGCCCACATAGAACTCGTTCACCGCCTTCAGCCCGAGCACCTCTCTGAGCTGGGTCCTTTGGACATGACCGGAACAGTGGTTCAGATAGAGCTGCGGGTTGCCTTTTTCCTTCAGCATCTCCGCCACCTTGTGGACCTCTTTTTTCTTCTTATCGGTGAGGTGGATCCCTCCGACTATCGCATGCACCTTCTTTTTTGTCGTTTCTTCAACGTACCCGATCAGCCGTTCCGCTCCCTGATGGCAACATCCGCATACCAGCACCGGCCCGTTCTTCGTCATGACGACCAATGATATCTCTGCCGGGCCGGTGTCCGGCAACGGACTGGTGATGAACAGATTCTCGCTGAGCCGCGTCCATCCGCTGACTGTCTGAGTGGCCATCTTTGCTGTCAGTTCCTCGGACAGGCCGGGCATCCCCTCCTTTCCGATCGGGATCCCCAGGAACTTCGTTCTCTTGGCGTCCGCCGCTTCCGGAGGGATGAGCACGTCTACGATCCCATCCCTCATCTCCAGAAGCGCCGGCAGTCCGCCGGTGTGCTCCTTGTGCATGTGCGACAATATGATGCGATCTATACCGTTCACGTCTATGTTCAGATATTCGCTGTTGTGCGTGAAGTACCTTCCGCGCATCCCTGTGCCGAACAGTGTGCGCTGTCCGTCAACGTCCGCAAGTATCGAAAGTCCTTTGGCGCCGATGAGCGGCGTTTCCGGGAGGGCGCCTTCATCGTAGACGCAGAGCAGCTTTGCCTTCATGGCACACTGTATTGATAAAGTACGTAAAATGTTATCCATTTACCTTACTTTCTTCGCGGCGGCTTCCTTGAACAACGATATATAAGAGTCCACGGACCTCGGTATGGAGTACTCCATGACGGTTGTCCTTGCATTATCGCCTACGGACCGGTCCGCCGTAAGCGCTTTCATTATCGCTGCGGCGCACCCTTCCGGCGACGCGTCATGCATGAAACCGTTCACCCCGTCCTCTATGAAGTCCACGAACGCCCTGCCGTTCGGGCAGGCAACGGGCAGGCCACATGCCATCGCGTTCATTATAGCCAGGCATTGCGCCTCGTATACCGATGACGATGCGGCCGCGTCGGCTGCCGCATAATGCATCGGCAGTTCTTCCTCACTGACGAACCCTGTGAATATCACGCGCTCGCTGATCCCCAGGGACGCTGCAAGCTCTTTCAGTTCCTTTTCCAATGCTCCCTTCCCGACGATCATGAGAACGACATCATCGTCCTTCGTCTCGGCGATCGCTTTTATCATCACGTCGAGGGATTTCTCGGGGGAGAGGCGGCCGACGTGGATCACCGTCTTCTTTCCCGCCATACCGTACCTTTCCCTTATGACACTCCCGTCCGTTCCCGGTCTGAACCTTTCCGTGTCAATGCCGGTGGGTATCACCCGGATGTTCGCCTTCACTCCGTTGTCCTCCAATTCTTTGGCGATAGACGGTGTCTGCGCGACCGTGAAATCCGCCCTCTTGAATAGTTGGCGGAAGTACGCCCAGCTGACGTTCACCGATAATTCCGTGTCCAGCGGCGTGAAATCGTCTATGAAGTTCCACGCCGGTGTATGGAACGTGACGACCACCGGCTTGCGCAACAGTTTTCCTGATATCACACCGCGCGTCGCCATGAACGCAAATCCGTGCACATTTATCACGTCAGGGTCCATCTCCTTCAGCCTGAGCAGGCTGAGGGACGGCAATACCGGCAGATAATATTCAAATTTCTTGAATTTCAATGACGGAACATATTTCACGCCGCCTACTCTGTCTTCTTCACCCGGGTCGGGGGCGATGAGCATCACCTCATGGCCTCTTTCTGTCAGCTCCTTCCGTAAAAGGTCTATCGCATCCACGACCCCGTCCTTGATCGGATGATGCGAATCCACGAGCATGGCGATCTTCATTGTGCACCCGCTCAGAGGATGTGCAATGCCGCCCTTAATGCTTTCCGCTACCGCTCAAAGAATGCCTTAGGAGCATCATGGCATATCTTCCATATCGTTTCCTGCGACATTTCCCCGGATGACAGGAGACCGAGCACCCTTTTCGGAACTGTATCTATTGGCAACACCACATCGGGCCTCTCCGGGTCGTCGATATGGTCCGTTTCAAGCATGAACCTGTCGCCTTTCGATAACGCTTCGCGTATCGCCCTCCTTGATGCCGCTATCGACGGGAAAACCCCGAAATTCTCATCGTCACGGACAAACGGAGGGGAAAGGTGCTTTATCACCATTCCCGGGTCCAATGACGCCGCCTTTGCCATTCTGGACAGTTCCCGCATCAGTTCCGGCGATCCGGATTCGCTGTGTATTATCGCCGGGCAGTCGTTCTCGGACGCAAGCTCCATTCCGTATGCGAGGATACGGTTCGATGCTTCCATGATCTCCTCCGGTACATCGAAGTGCGGCCTGCCGATCTCTCCTATCGCCTGTGCGTTCCCCGATGCCACCAGGTCCGCCGCTGTCCTCATTCCGCTCATCATCATCTTCTCGGCATTCTCCAGCCCGAAGTGCTTCGCCAGCGGCAGTATGAGGACGGGGTACGGCCCGACCGCGACATTGATCTTCAGTGATGTCCTCTCCCTCGCCTTCTCAGCCATCGAGAGCGTCATCTCATATGACCTCAGGAAATCGTCTGCGCCTGATATACGAATTTCCGCATACGGCAGCGTCACCAGTGTCAGCCCCGTCCCCCCGGCGCTTTCGAATTCTTTCAATGCGTCTATATTCCGGCCGCCCGGGTTCATGTGGATGTGGTTGTCGTATATCGGTATCTTCTCAGGCACGCATGAAATAATGCGGACAATGTAATTATAGGTTGTTTGCCGCTACATACCCGATGGATCAGAATTCAAGGTTTCTGCTGAAGGCGTTCGGAAAATATTACAGGGGCAACGCACCTGTCCTTCCTGAACGCTTCGGGCGCAGGGAGTTCGGGTTCATGTTCTTTGACAGGACATTCGTGCAGAGGCACATGGGGTTCTCCAAAGCAGATGACATCCGTAAATTCCTGATAGCGCAGGTGCCGTCGCATTGTTATTATTCGACCGCTTATTATAAGAGCCCCGCCGCCCCGACCATGGAGGAGAAGACGTGGCTCGGCGCAGATCTCATATTCGACCTTGATGCGGACCATCTGAAGGGCGCCGATAAGATGACCTACTCGGAGATGCTGTCGCAGATAAAGAAAGAGATGATTAACCTCGTCGACTCGTTCATATGCGGTGACCTCGGGTTCAGTGAGAAGGAGGTGAGCATCGTGTTCTCCGGAGGAAGGGGATACCATGCTCATGTGTGCACCCCGAAGGTCCTTTCGTTGGGGTCCCCTGAGCGCAGGGAGATCGTCGATTACGTCACGTCAAAGGGGCTGGACCTGGACTGGGTGTTCCCGGGGAAGGGCACCGTCACCTCGTCGGTGAAGATCGGCGACCAGACCCGTTCCAATGTTACCGTCGACCGGCTTGTGCCTAAGGCGGATTCCGGAGGGTGGAAGGCCAGGATGAGGAGTGGGCTTACTGTTGTGGTCGACGACATCGTCTCGATGGATTCGAAGGACCTGAAGAAAAAATATCCCAGTACCGCGGACATCGCGAACAAGACGCTACTCAGTCTCCGGAATGACGTCGAGCGGTCGAAGACCGCGATATTCGACAGGAACACGATGGCCGTGCTGACCAAGAAGAGCCAGGAGATCATCATCAAGGTCATGTCCGAAGATGTGATGATATCGCTGGCGGGCGAGGTGGATGAACCGGTGACGGCGGATGTGAAAAGGCTGATACGCCTTCCTGGCTCGGTGCATGGGAAGAGCGGATTGCGCGTCACGCCTCTGTCCAGGGATGAGCTTACGGGCTTCGACCCGCTCAGGGACGCCGTTCCGGATGCATATTCCGATGAACCGATAAAAATTACCATGAAACGCGATTCCGATATCACCATACACGGTGAGAGGATGTCGCTGAAGGGCGAGACGGAAGTGCCGGAATATGCCGCCGTTTTTCTCATCGGAAGAAAGATGGCCGATCACGGCCACGGTGCGCAGGTCAATGAATGAAGCAGCAGCACGTCCTTTTTTCTATGATCTCCATTCCTTTTCCCTTTGCCCATGATATTGTGTTGCGTGACGGGTTCGCGATCCTCCTCACCCCTTTCTCGATGCATCTTATCTCAAGGCTGCGGTGGATGCGCGGCCGCATGCATCCCAGGGTCACATCGAACCCCATCCCTGTGAGAATGTCGAGAGCGGAGATCACCGCATCCTCCGATATCAGCGTGTGCTCGGTGACCGTTCCCTTCGCAGGCACAAGAGCCAGCAGGACAACTTCGCTCAGCCCCTTGCTCCTGACGAGTTCCGCGGACATCATCAAATCGTGCATACCAAATCCTGCCGTCAGGTGCGGCACGGGCCTCCCGCCCGCCGACATGATGTCATCCAGCAGGTCTGAGTATGCGCTCACGGGAACATCGAGATTCAGCACATCCTTTATGACCGCGGGATCCTGATGTATGTCCACCGAGAATGCATCAGCCCCCGCTTCGACCAGCCGCTCCGCGTCCCTCCTGCTGATGAACCCTGTGTGCACGTTGACCTTCAGCCCGCTGCGCGATGCGTACGCTATCCCGTCGATCTCTTTTATTATCGGCACCGTTCCGTTGATGTCGCATCCGCCGCTTATGAGCAGACCCGTCCCGCCGTCCGCTGTCAGGCGATCGATGATGTCCCTCAGTGATGATGCGTCCTCTGCGTTCATCATCCCTTTTAAGTGAGATCCTCTGCAGTGTCCGCACATCAGATCGCATCTTGTCCCGGTGACCGAGACCGCCGGAAACATTCTTCCGGGCAGATATGCTGTCAATTCGCCGTTATTGCAACCCATTTGTACACGAAATGACCAAAAGCTTTATTCAATAGATATAATTCTTCGTCTCGGTAATTGCAATGAAGGGCTTCCGAGCAAAAGGTTCCTTTAAGGACACAAGAAATAGGCAAGTTTTCACTGTTGAAGTGGCGGCAGAGAACGAGGACGCCGCAAAAGAGAAGGTCCTGTCCAATCTGGGCAGCAGGCACAAACTCAAGCGGTGGGAGATATCCATCGATGAGCTCACGGAGCTTGCGCCGGGGGACATAACGGACCGCCTCGTTGAGTACGAGGTTGGTGGAAAGATATGAATGATGATGAGCTCCGTCAGGCGCTTTACGCCCTGGACGTCTACAAGGCGCAGCTGGACGGCTTTGCGCAGCAGGCGCAGATCCTCCAAATGAGCCTGGAGGAGGCCGTCAGGGCCCGCGAGACGCTGAAGGCGTTACTCGACGCGAAGGAGGGGGAAGAGCTCCTCATACCCATCGGGGCGCAGTCGTTCGTGTACGCCAGGGCCGCGGGCATCAATAAGGCCATCATCGGCATCGGGAACAGGGTGTCCGTTGAGAAGGAGCTCAGCGATGCGGCGACATACATGGACGGCAGCGTCAAAGAGATAACCGAGGTGCTCAAGAAGACCGGGGACTCCATCACCGAGATGGATGCGCACGCCAAGAACATCTCTTTAGCTGTCCAGCAGGAATACCAGAGAAGACAGCAGTGAGCGGACATGTTCGACTCCCTCAAGAGCAGGTTCAAGAATCTTTTCAAGAAGGGCGAGGCCGAACCGGAGAAGGATGACCGGCCCCCCGAGAAGGAGGGGGCGGAGCCTGTCAAGGCGGTACAGCCGGCGGTTGAGAAGAAGACCGAGCGTCCCGCAGATAGCAAGAAGCACGTCGGTCCGATCGACGACGATGACATAGACGCTCTCCTGGACGACCTTTTGGACGGTACCGGGGAGCCATATGATGATGTTGCGGATGATGAGCCAGTTAAAGCATCGCAGCCGCCTGCTGAGAAAAAAGCGGATGTGAAAAGATCTCCCGAGAAGGAAAAAGCAGAGCCGGCGAAGGAATCTGCCAAGGTGGAGCCTGTGAAGACGGCGGTCAAAGCGGCACCGCCGATCGCCGATAACAAGATTGAATGGAAGTCCCCGGTGAAGGCGGCACAGCCGGTTGTTGAGAAGAAGACAGAGCCGGCCAAACCGCCGCAACCCGCCGCCGATGAAAAGGACGATGACCGGAAGCTCTCCAGAAAGGACAGGGTAAAGCTGGCCAAACAGGAGAAGGCCGCAGCAAAAGAGGCCGAGAGGGAGAAGAAGCATGATGATGCTCAGCTCGTCGGAGACTCCGGCAAAAGGATCAAGGAAGGCAAGATGGACGACATCCTGTGGGAGCTTGAGGTGGCGCTCATGGAGGCTGACGTCGCACTGCCTGTTGTTGAAGAGATAAAGAACGGCGTAAAAGAAGACCTCATCGGAAAACGGCATGCGCGCGGATACACCCTTGATGAGGTGGTCGAGATATCGGTCAAAGAATCGATCCTGAAGATACTCAGGCTCAATGAGTTCGATTTTGACCAGTGGTTCGATAAAAGAGAGAAACCCGTGGTGATCATGTTCGTCGGGATAAACGGTACCGGAAAGACAACGGCCATCGCAAAGATCGCCAACCGTCTGATGAAGAACGGGAAGACGGTCGTGCTCGCTGCGTCCGATACATTCAGGGCGGGCGCGATCGAGCAGTTGACCATACACTCGGAGAGGCTGGGATGCAAGATAGTGAAGCATGCCGCCGACGCTGACCCTGCGGCGGTCGCGTTCGATGCCATTGAGCATGCCAAGGCGAAAAGGAAGGACGCCGTCCTTGTTGACACTGCGGGAAGGATGCAGACCAACAGCAACCTCATGGATGAGATGAAGAAGATCAAGAAGGTCACGAAGCCGGACCTCGTGATGTTCGTGGGCGATTCACTGGCCGGGAACGATGCGGTGGAGCAGGCCCGCGCATTCGACGCGGCGATAGGTGTTGACGCTATAATGTTAACAAAGATCGATGCCGACTCCAAGGGAGGGGCGGCGCTGTCGATCGCGCACACCATCGGGAAACCCATAGCATTTGTTTCGAACGGGCAGGCGTATGACCAGATAGTGAAGTTCAATTCCAAGTGGATGATGGACCGCCTGTTCGAGGATTAAACGCAAAGCTTGTGGAACAGCGTTGCGAAGACCTTCGCATCCGTTTTGAGATTCTCCAGGTCGCAGTATTCGTTCGGTTGGTGCAATGAGCCTCCGCCGCATTGCCACACATATGCATTGTACCCCGCTAACCTGAAGAAGTTGGCGCATGTCCCGCCGCCCACACCGACCGTCTCCGGCTCTTTCCCTATGACCGACGATATCGATTCGAATAACGCCCTGAACTCCGGGCATTCCGTATCGGACGGCCTTCCGGACCTCGTTCTCTGCTCAACTGTGACCGTTATCTTCGCCCCCGTCCTCTTTTCCCATTCCGTGCCCATCTCTTTGGCGTACGCCACAAGATCGTCCGGATCGTACATCGGCAGAAGGCGTATGTCCAAACAGAATTCATGATAGCCAGGTATGGTATTTATGTTGCCGACGGTCGCTATGCTCTTCGTCGGTTCGAATGTCGATACCGTCGGTCTGAATATGGGGTCGCTCCCACCGTACCTCGCCTCCAATCTGTCCAGAACGTCGACGAGCATCTTCGCGCTCACCCTGTAAGCGTTAAGGCCCCTGTGGGGTGTGGACCCGTGGGTCTGCTTTCCCTCGACCGCGAACTTCAACCAGACTAGATGCTTCTCCGCGACCTCCAGCATCGTCCCTCCCGGGACTCCCCAGTCCGGAACAACGAAGACATCATCCGGTTCGAAGAGCCCCGCGTTGATGAGGTACTCGATGCCCATCGCGCTTGTGGTCTCTTCGTCCGCAACTATCGCCAGACCTATCGACCTTTTTGTCAGTGTTCCCGATCCAAAGAACTTTGACGCATATATCGACGATATTATCGCCTGCCCGTTGTCCTCCGTCCCGAGTCCGTATATCCTGCCGTCCTTCACCACCGGCTCGTATGGCGGGGTCTTCCATTCCTCGAGGTCCCCCGGCAGCACGGTATCAAGATGCGATATTATCCATACAGTGCCCTTTCCTCTGCCGTTCTTCTTCGCTAAGATGTTCGGCCTCATTACGGCAGGGTCATGCATATCTTTCACATCTATGCGCTCTACGCTGTCATACCCTTTCAGAAATTCCAATACTTTGTCCGCTCTGTGCCCCTCCCCTTTCCCTCCGTTGAGCGGGCCGATCGCGGGTATGCGGATCATGCTCATCATGTTGGAGATCATGTCGTCGGTGGATGCGTCTATCTTCTTCAGGATGTCCGGGAGCTGCATGCTACTGTCACTGCTGATCAGGTTAAAACCTTTGCTGACGTATGAAAACGTAACCGAGGGGCTGCATCAGTAGCGGCGGAGTATCATCGTCACCGCATTGCCACCGCCGAGGCACAGCGTTCCCAGGCCCACGTCCTTCTGACGGTCTATCATCGCGTGTACCAGTGTGGTCATGACACGTGCGCCGGAGCACCCTATCGGGTGGCCGAGCGCTGTTGCACCGCCGTTCACATTGAATATCTCCCGCGGGACGTTCAGTGCCTTCATGACGGCGAGCGAAGCTGACGCGAACGCCTCATTGTGCTCAAAGAGATCTATGTCATCCATCTTCATGCCCGCTTTTTTGAGAACATATTCCGTCGTCGGTATGGGCGCTTCCATGATGTGCTCCGGTATCACTCCTCTTTCCCCGTACGCCTCGATCACGGCCATGGGCCTTATGCCGCGCTCCTTCGCAAACGATTCCGAGGATATAACAAGCGCGGACGCCCCGTCGCTGAGCTGTGATGAGTTCCCCGCTGTCACTATTCCGTCGTTCTTGAACACCGGCCTCAGTTTGGCAAGTGCCTCTTCTGTCGTGTCCTCCCTGACCCCTTCGTCCGTGTCAACGATGAGGTCCCCTTTTTTCTGTTTGATCGTCACCGGGACGATCTCCTTCGCGAACTTACCGTTCCTTATGGCGGATGCGGCCTTCATGTGGCTCTCGTACGCGAATCGGTCTGTCTCCGCCCTCGTTATTTTGAATCTCTCCGCTGTTATCTCGCCGGTGAAGCCCATGTGCATATCATTGAAAATGTCCCACAGGCCGTCATATACCATCGCGTCCTTCACAACCTGATCGTTCATCTTGTATCCCCATCTGGCACCCGGCATGAGGTACGGTGCCGCGGACATGTTCTCCATCCCGCCTGCGACTATGACGTCATACTGCTTCGCTTTGATCGCGTCCGCCGCGAACATCGCCGCCTTCATGCCCGAACCGCATACCGCATTGACCGTCACCGCACCGATCTCCACCGGAAGGCCTCCGCGGACCGCCGCCTGCCTTGCCGGGTTCTGGCCCAGACCGGCGGATATCACGTTGCCCATTATGCATTCTTCCACATCTTTTGAATCGATGGATGCGCGTTTAACTGCTTCGCGCACCGCTATGGCGCCGAGGTCCGTCGCCTTGATGTCCGCTAACGCTTTGCCGTATTTGCCGATCGGGGTTCTTGCCGCACTGAGGATCACAACTCTGTCCATGGGATTGTCACTGTCCAATGTCTATTTTATTTTTATATATATTACTGTCGGTCACACTATACGGCGATTGACGAACTCAACCTTTTGTTCCTCGCCCATCCTCTTCAGCGGCTTTGAAAGATGGCGTCTCGCGGATGTCGGCGGCTCATACCATCCCGGCACCGCCCACCTCGTCTCCTTTCTCATCACCGGCGCCTTGGACCGTGTCCTGCATTCCCTGCATCTGTATCCTTTGTCTTTCCCGACGGACTGCATCCTCTTCCCACATACGCCGCAGACCGGGTTTGATGTCTTCGTCTGCCTCTCGGCAAGCGATATCACTTTCATTTTCTCAACGTTGAGCGTCCTTGGCATGTCGCGGAGCTCTCCGAGGACACATATCCTGTCGCCCGGCGCGAGGTTGTCGAACAGCATCCTGAACTCTTTTGAGGGTTCGTACGCCGCGCATGTCATCGTTCCGTACACGGTTGATATCTCAAGGAGGGTGTGGCCCCCGCGTATGTGCCTCGCGTATGTGCTTACCGTACCTTCGATCTCATATGAGCTGTTCTCCGTTATCTTTTCCGCGTTCCTGATCATGTGGTCGTCGGTCCCCTGATTCGTCAGGAATGTCATCCATCTGTCCGCCGTTTCGGTGCGCAGGTGCATCGCCGCCCTTATCGTTTCGTTCTCGTCGTCCCCTCTGAGGCCGAATAGAACCGGGCATGGCGTGGAGGGGACCATCGCCACCTTCTTCCCTCTTTCCTCCCAACTGTTGAATGTTCCGGGGAACATCGCGTCCATTTCCATTATCGATGATGCGTCCGTCTCTCTTTCCGTCCCCCATCTTCTCTTTTCACGGTATGCGATCACTTCGTAAGTGCTGTCATCCGGTTCCCACGCCATCCCGCACGCCGCGCCGATCACGCCGCGGCCGCACCAGATCTCCGATATCTTCGCACCGGCCTTTTCCAGTTCCCCGACCGCCACGTCCTTTTCGATGATCTTCCTCACGCCTTCCCAGTACAGCGATGCGGGCGGTTTCCTTTTTGACACGACGAGCCCGGGATCGGAATCGTCGGAGCGGTTTCGCTCTATCACCAGCGTCAGTCTTTTGATGATCTCGTCCTCATCGGGCTCCCAGTCCTCCGCCGTGCGGAAACAGCAGATCTCGTTCCCTTCTATCATGCCTATCCGTTTTTTCATTCCCTGTCCTTTCCCCACCCTCAGGACAAGCGACCCGTTCCCTCTGGTCTTCCACGGCACCGCCGGGTTCAGACGTACCAGCCGCGGATTGCCTATGATATCCATATCTGAAAGCTCACGGATCATCTCCGTCATCAGATATGAGGTGCAGTTCCCGGTATGGGAGTCGGTGTCATCAATGCCGATAAACACAATGGTACCAAGTTTTCGCTTGTATAAATCCCATCCGCCTGATCGTATCATCACCTTTCGATCACAACGATCCTGTCGGCAAAGAACATCGTTCCGTCCGATGAGAAACTGCCTGTCAGTTTACAAAGCGAGGGCGCGGACGGCATCCCTGCCCCGTAGAAGCATCTCTGCTCGTTCCCGTTGAGATCTGTCAGCTTGAAGACCGTCCCGTTCTGCGATGCCGACGGATCGGATATCATGCCCTCCAGTTCCGTCAATCCGTTCCCGTCTATGCCCTCCGCATTGAATGAGCTGACCGTGCAGACGAATGCGACCGTCAACACCGTCGCTAATGAAAAAAGTACGTATCTGTCTTTGATGATGCTGTTCATGACAGTCCATCAGTGGGCCGTATATTAGAGAGGATTATTACAGTTAGTATAACTCCCCCACCCCTTCATTTCCGGTGGAACACTGTGCACCGGATCGATCATGCCGTACCGAGCTGACCCACCAGTATTATCAGGCCGGCGACCGCCACCATTGCAGCTATGCAGATGCCGATCACAAGCCAACCGCTCATCTTTTTCTTCATTTCTGATACCGTCCGTTTTTGAGGATATTGTTTACAGATATTAAAGAAACGCTGTTCCCATGAACCATCATAGGAATAGATTAATATAGGGTCCTACTTCCATGTGAAGCCGCTTCAAGCACACAAATTTCCGATGAGGGGGTCAACAATGTACAAATCAGTATTCACGAAACATATTGATAAAAGGATCAAGATCGTCAAGAACAAAAGTGCTCTTCAGACCTCATATCTTCCTGAGGTCCTACCTCATAGGTCAAGGGAGATCGACTCGATCGCAACGATAATCGCTTCTGCATTCGAAGGTGACCGACCCTCCAACATACTCATATTCGGAAAGACCGGAACGGGGAAGACGGCAGTTATGAAATTCATCGGTAATGAACTGAAAAAAGAGGACCCGTCCGGAAATACATGCGCTTACATATACATCAACTGTGAGATCGTCGATACGAGATACAGCACATTGCAGAACATCGGGAACCAGCTTATCATGGATTTTGAGAAGAGGATACCGTTCACCGGGTGGAGCATCGATAAGGTATATGCTGAAATGAAGAATATCATTGATGAACAGAACAAAGTGTTCATCGTTGTTCTGGATGAGGTCGACCGTCTGGTGGACAAAAGCGGTGATGATGTATTATATCATTTATCGAAGATAAATGAAGATCTCAAGTATTCGAAACTTTCCCTTGTCGGCATAACTAATTATCTCAAATTCACTGAATTCTTAGATCCGAGGGTCAAAAGCAGATTGGGAGAAGAGAAGATTCTCTTCCATCCATACGATGCGCAACAGCTCGGTGACATTCTAAGGGCGAGAGCAAGCATCGCATTCGAAGAAGGTGTGCTGGAAGAAGGGGTCATCCCATTGTGCGCTGCGATGTCCGCACAGGAGATGGGAGATGCCAGAAGAGCACTGAACCTTCTGAGGGTGGCCGCCGAGATCGCGGAACGGAGTGGTGACACCTCGGTGGCAGAGGCCCATGTCAGGTCAGCAAAGAACAAGATAGAGATGGATACGATCAGTGAGACCGTAAAGACACTGACATCACAATCAAAGACGGTCCTGACAGCTATCATATACCATTCCAAAGAAAACAAAACCCTGACAACGGGTGATGTCTATTCAAAATATAATGAATTATGTAAAATATTGGGCATACCGGTCCTCACGCAGAGAAGGATCACCGATCTGATATCCGAACTGGATATGCTGGGGATCGTCCACGCCCGCGTCAGGTCGTTCGGGAAAGCGGGAAGGACGAAGGAGATAGAACTGAGCATTCCTCAGGAAATATGCGATATGCTGGCTGATGATGAGGCCATGAAAGCTCTGAAAACCTATAAACCGCCCAGTCAGACCACCCTCTTCAAGTGAATCCGCGGGCAGAGGCTCCACCGGAAACGGAGGGGTGGGGGTGTCATTGTTCTCTGTCATCATCCTGTCTGATCCAGATCGTGGACCCTTTTTCCGGGATGTCAATATCCTGTTCGCCGTCCGGCTCAACAGCCGGCTCCTCAGTCTTCTCTGCCGGTTCAACATCCTCAACAGCCGATCCATCGGGTTCGTCCGCCGGGTCGGTGACATCAGCTTCCGGTACCTTTTCCTCCTCGTCCTGCACCTCGTCCTTCCTGAGCCTTTTTGATCGGTCTCTCCTGTACGTCTCGTAGAGGAAGCTCAGACCGATCGCAGAGCCCAATATCAGCACAATGGAGGCGATCAGCAGTATGATGCTGTTACCGGGTATGCGGTCCGTGTTCGTACTGGTGATCAGCAACTTTATACAACCGAGCCAGGGGACCTCATGGGCCGCGACGGCGATTATCATGTCATTAGTGACAAGACCGTCCGTGATCCCTGACCCTTGGTCCGTGTTCGGGCTGTTGCGGTCGCCCATGGTAACATATCCTCCCTCGCCGTATACCTGACCCGAGAATAGCGCACCAAGATCGATGACGATTGTTTCCTTCATGAACCCGAACTCTTTGAATGTCAGAAGTCCGCTGAGCTTACCGTTTTCCGGTTGATTTCCGATGGAAGTGCAATACCACTCTCCTTTGTAATCATCCAGACCGCGGGCGTACCATTTGTGGTCTTTGCGGTCTCCCTGGTATTCGAGATGGACGATGGCGCGGTGTATTATCGGTGCCTTGCCCGGACGTTCGTAGATTATCACATCGCCGAGATCACCGAAGTTCACATATCCGGTCGCGGAACTCTCCATGTACGTCGCTATGTTCGACTTGGACGGATGTCTGACGATCACCATGTCCCCGGCATCAAGGATGCCCACCTTGGAGTCATCGGAATGCCTCATGCTTCCCGATTCCACTGTATAGAACGGCGGCGACATGCCTGAATATAGCAACATGCCGGCGAAGCCCGCGATGAACAATGCGGCCACCGCGGCGCAGCCAATGACGATATTCCTCGTGTCCTTGTCCACGGAACGATATGGGAACATATATTAAAGAAGGCTATGGAAAGACATATACCGTCATCATGGTTAGAGGAGAGCATGAACAGACCGGACAACGACACTTATTTCATGGAGATGGCGCACCTCATCTCAAAAAGGTCGACATGCGAGAGGCGTCAGGTGGGGGCGGTGATCGTCAAGGACAAGCGGGTGCTCACCACCGGCTATAACGGATCGCCGAAAGGCACGAGGCACTGTGAGGAGCTCGGGTGCATAAGGGAGCAGATGAACATACCGTCCGGCATGAGGCACGAACTGTGCAGAGGGGTCCACGCGGAACAGAACGCGGTCATCCAGGCGGCGTACTTCGGCATAAGCATCGACGGCGGGACGATATATACGACAACGTTCCCGTGCTCAATGTGCGCAAAGATACTGATCAACGCCGGGATAAAGGAGATAATTTACACGGACAGTTATCTTGATGAACTGTCCCAGAAGCTGTTCGAGGAGACCAATGTCATAGTGAGGAAGTTCGAACCGAAAGCCACACTCTAAACGGTGTTGTTAAAATTATAAAAGAATACATTACGTTTAAGTAGAAACATAGTTATCGGGTTGCCAATAGGGTCGGGGAGTTTGACTTGAGCCGAACTGACATACTTACAGAGATAAAAAAAGCCGAGGCGGACGCAGCGGCCGCGGTCGAAGAGGCCGAGGCAGATAAGAAAACGGCGATAGCCAACGCGCGCAGGGATTCCGTTAATAAGATACAAGCGGCAGAGGCCAAGATGCGCGACGCATCGGAAGCGGCGATATCCAAGAAGAAGGCCGCGCTCGCCGCCGAACGTGACAAACTGCTGAGCGTAGGGACCGCAGAGGCAAAGGAGCTTGAAGGACTGGCCGAAGGCAGGATGCCCAAGGTCAAAGATTTTCTGAACAAAGAAGTTGAGAGGACCTTAAATGTTGCTTCCTGAGTCGATGAGCAGGATCGTGATCGTGGGCAACAAATCACGTCTGGACGAAGCCACGGACGCTTTGTACAGTCTGAAGGTCATCCACCTGATCGACCACACTGTCGGCACGGACGAGGGATTCTCCATAGGCGCTCCGAGGCCGTACTCAGAGAAAGCATCAGAGAGGTTGCTTTCGCTGAGGGCGGTTGAAAAGGAGTTGAGCATCGATCCCGCCAAGACGGAACTGGATGCCCCGTCATCCGCAAAGGATGTACGGGCAAAGATATCCGCGAATTCCGTAGAGGCGATAGGGGAAGAGGTGTTCAGGGTGCTCGACAGGAAGAGCGGGATAGTTCAGAAGATCACGGAAGAAAAAGCCAAGAAGGATACACTGACGCTACTGGAGACGATCCCGGTGGATCTGGACCTTTACGCAGGATACGGATCACTTGCGGTGCTCACGGGGTCCGTCAGGGACGACCCGACGCAGGCGCTCGCGGGCATAGAGGCGGAGTGTTTCGTATCAGCTGATAAAAAAATGGCGGCGGTGTTCGTCAGGAAGGCCAAGAGGGATGACGCACTGCGCATACTCACCGATTTCGAGTACACCGAGATGTCCGTCCCCGAGGGAAAGGGAGCAGTGAAGGACAACATCGCCCAGGCGGATTCAAGACTGGCGGCGCTGAACGCAGAGCTCGACGCGGTGCGTAAGGAACTCGATGCGCTCAAGGGGAAGCACGCTGCCGACATAGTCGCGCTGGACGAGGAACTGTCAATAAGCACGGAGAAGGGCGAGCTCCCGTTGCGCATAGCGACATCAGAACATTCATTCATAATCGATGCGTGGGTACCCACCGCTAAAGTTACCGCGACCGTCTCCGGCATGGAGGAGAAAATGGGCGGGAACATCTTTGTGGAGGTGCAGGAGGACCGTTCAAGGAGTCTGCATGACGTTGAGCACGCAGAGCCGAGGTTCAAGGAAACACCCACAAAAATGAACAACGGGCCGTACGTGAAGAATTTCGAGTACCCCGTTAAACTCTTGTCCGCTCCCAAATATCAGGAGCTGGACCCCTCAATAATCTTAAGCATATTCTTCCCGCTGTTCTTCGGCCTGATGGTCGGGGACATCGGGTACGCGATACCGTTCATAATACTTGGCGCATTCGGTCTGAAAACGGCGAAGAGCAAGGACTTCCGTGCGATCGCGATGATCCTCTTCTTCGGAGGGTTATGGGCGTTCATATTCGGGTTCTTCTTCTTCGGAGAGATGTTCGGAATGCACTTCACAGGAGAAGGCGCCCCCGGACTCCTGACAACGCTCGCAAGCGACAAGATGGTGTCATGGGAGTCGATATTCAGCCTGAATTTCCCTGACTGGTTTGTCAACATATTCCCGAACCACGGCCACGGCGTCAGCAAGGTCAACGATGTGACGTTCCTGCTGCAGGTCAGCATATACATAGGGATAGTCCACATCCTCACAGGGTTTGCCATAGGCTTCTACAACGCGAAGATACAGCACGGCATGAGGGAGGCGTTCTTCGAGAAGGGCGGATGGATCATAACGTTCGTGGGCCTGGTGATGTTCGCGTGGGCACTGGCACAGGGGATGATATTCGGGAAGGACCTGATGGCAGGCCTCCCGCTGTACATATTATTGACAGGTGTCGTGCTGATGGTGATAGGCATATCAGTATCGATCAAGAAGGAAGGTGCGCAGGCGATCCTGGAACTTCCGGGGCTGTTCGGGAACATACTTTCATACGCGCGTCTGACCGCCATAGGCATGAGCAAGGCGGGAATGGCGATGGCGTTCAACTACATATCCATAGTATTGATAGGCGCGGGGTTGGGGGGCATCATGGGCATAATCATAGGATTGCTGATGTTCTGCTTCCTGCATCTGGTCATATGGGTCTTGGCGATCATATCCGCAGGGCTGCATGCGTTAAGGCTGCAGTACGTGGAGATGATGTCCAAGTTCTATGTCGGAGGCGGCAAGGAGTACGAACCGCTCGAGATAAAACGTAAAAACACAAAAATCGTAGAAACAGAGGTGTAAAAATGGCAGGGTATGAAATAGGAGATGGATTGATCGCGGTCGGTGCCGGCTTGGCTGTAGGCCTGGCAGGCATCGGAGCGGGTCTCGGAGAGAAAGACGTGGGCGCCGCGGCCGTCGGTGCGATCACCGAGGACATGAGCCTCTTCGGAAAGTGCATTGTGCTGATCGTGCTGCCGGAGACGATCGTGATATTCGGTCTGGTCATTGCGTTCATGTTGTTGTTCGTGGGCATAAGCTAAACAAGGCAGAGGCCGTTTCATGGCATTAGACAACGTGACGAAGGACATCAGGGATTCCGCGAAGGCATCGGCCGCCTCGATAGGGGCGGAGAGGGATGCCGAGGTAGCCAGGATAATGGCGGAAGCGGATGCTGTGATATCCGACATGAAAGTGAAAGAGGACAAGAGGCTCAAAGAAGTAATTGAGCAGCTCGGCCGCCAGACGCTTTCCAGCGCAGAACTGGAAAGCAAGAAGATCGTCCTTTCCAAGAAGAAGGAGATGCTGGAAAAAGCGTTCGCAGAATCGCTCAGGTCATTGGAGTCCGCATCTGCGGCAACCAAGAAGAAGCAGTACAAACAGATGGTCGACGCCGCCATGAAGGTGATCGACGACCCGAAGGCGTACTGCTCCAAAGATGAGGGGATAACCGCGGCGGACATCGGCGTCTCGAAACTGGAGAAGGTCGCAGGCATCACCGGCGGTCTCATCCTTGAGAGCAAGGACGGGACGATACAGGTGGACATGCAGTATAAGACGATCTTGCAGACAGTCTGGGACAGCGAGCTGAAGGGCTTGTCCGATATCCTCTTCGGGTGAGGCACATGTTCGGGCGCAGCAAAAAGACGGGCAACTATGCATATACGGTAGCCAAGGTCAAAGCGAAGAAAGCTTCGCTCCTGGGCGACGACGCATATGCGAAGATGCTGATGATGAGCTTGCCGGAGATATCCCGTTTCATAGGGGAATCGGGATATCAGAAGGAGATGGCGGAGCTTGCCGGGAGGACCGAGGGCATCGACCTCATAGAGCATGCTACGTACAGGAACATGGCAGAGGTCTTCAGCAGCATACTGCAGTCCACACAGGGCGAACTGCGTGACATGGTCTCCGCATATCTCACCAAATGGGATATATGGAACCTTAAGGTCATACTGCGCGGGAAGACCTACGGGGTGGACATCGAGAGCATGAAGGAAGACCTCGTTCCTGCGGGCAGGCTTGACGCATCGGCGTTGGACAAGCTACTCTCGCTGGAAAACGACAAAGAAATAATCGCGGAATTCGAAAGGATAAAGCATGTCGAGATCCCGCCGGAAGTGGTGAACGCATACAAAGCGGCCGGCCACCTGAGGAACATCGAGGATTATTTGGACAAGTTGTATTACAAGAGGCTTCTTATCAGCATAGTCCCCTCTTCGAGACCGAAGCGCCTGTTCCAGGAATTCATCAGAAGGGAGATCGACACGATCAACCTTGAGACGATCCTGATTTTAAAGATGGAAGGGATCCGCGGTGAGGAAGTAATGGAATTCTTCATCGACGGAGGCAAGCAGATAGACAAAAAGCTGGCCACACAGCTTGCCAACGCCGAGTCTATATCGGCGGCGGCGAATGATTTGGCGCAACTCGATTTCTACGAGGACATCAAAGAAGCGCTGGACGCGGAAACCAAATCGCTAAAGGACCTCGTGGCCGGTATGAAGAAATATCATATAAGGCAGGCAAAGAAGTTCTCTCACCTGTACCCGTTATCGGTGATACCGATACTCGATTTCATGATACACAAGAACATCGAAGTGGACAACATCAGGATAATAGCGAGAGGCATAGAGAGCGGAATTGACAGGGAAATGATCAAAGGGCTACTGGTGATCTGATGGAGATAGCAGTCATAGGAAGCGAAGAGTTCGTTCTCGGGTTCAGGCTGGCGGGGCTGAGGAAGGTCTTCGTCGCAACCCAGGAGAATTATGAGAAGAAGATGCTGGAAGCGATATCGGCGGAATCCGTCGGCATACTTGCGGTTGATTCGAAGGACCTCCAGCTGCTGTCGCCGCAACTGAGGACCAGGGTGCTGGACATGATCCAGCCTGTGGTCGTGCCGGTAGGCAAGGACGAGAGTGACCTGCGTGAGAGAGTGAAAAGAGCGATTGGCGTTGATTTATACAAAACAGAGGATGATTAAATGAGCAAAGAAGGCAAGATATACAGGGTCGCAGGACCCGTGGTGACGGCCGTCGGAATATCGCCGAAGATGTACGATGTGGTACAAGTAGGTAAAGAGAAGCTGATGGGCGAGGTCATCAAGATAGTGGGAGACCACACGATCATCCAGGTTTATGAGGACACGTCCGGCGTCAGACCGGGAGAGCCGGTCTCCAACACCGGCCGTCCCCTCGTTGCGGAACTGGGACCGGGGCTTTTATCGTCGGTCTACGACGGAATTCAGAGGCCGTTGCCGGTCCTGAAGGACAAGATGGGAGATTACATCTTCCGTGGTGTTTCCGCACCTGGATTGGACAGAGAGAAGAAATGGGACTTCAACCCCGCAGTGAAGAAGGGCGATGAGGTCACCGAAGGACAAGTTATAGGCACCGTCATGGAAGGGACGATGGAGCACCGCATACTCGTGCCGCCGAAGGTCAACGGCAAAGTGGACAAGATAAAGGCGGGAAGCTTCAATGTCGAGGAGACGGTGGCAGTGATAGGCGGAACGGACGTGTCGATGATGCAGAGATGGCCCGTCCGTGTGCCGAGGCCCGTGAAAGAGAAGTTCCAGCCGGACATCCCGCTGGTGACAGGTCAGAGGGTCTTGGACACAATGTTCCCGCTCGCGAAAGGAGGCGCTGCAGCCATCCCCGGCGGATTCGGCACAGGGAAAACGGTCACGCAGCAGCAGCTGGCGAAGTGGTCGGACGCCGAGATCGTCGTGTACATAGGATGCGGCGAGCGCGGCAACGAGATGACAGAGGTTCTGACAGAATTCCCGCACCTCGAGGACCCGAAGTCCGGTAACCCGCTGATGAACAGGACCGTTCTCATCGCCAACACCTCGAACATGCCGGTCGCTGCCCGTGAAGCATCCGTTTACACGGGAATGACGATCGCGGAGTATTACAGGGATATGGGATATAACGTCTCACTGATGGCCGATTCGACGTCCAGATGGGCGGAGGCGATGAGAGAGATATCATCCAGGTTAGAAGAGATGCCGGGCGAGGAAGGATACCCCGCATACCTTGCCGGAAGACTGTCGGAGTTCTACGAGCGTGCATGCAGATGCAAGACTCTTGCCGACTCGGAAGGTTCCATCTCGGTTATCGGTGCCGTAAGCCCTCCCGGAGGAGACCTTTCGGAACCGGTCACGCAGAACACACTGCGCATCGTGCGTGTATTCTGGGCATTAGACACAAAATTAAGAGAGAGGAGGCACTTCCCCGCCATCCACTGGCTGACATCATATTCATTATATGACAAGCAGCTGAGAGGTTGGTACTCGGCCAATGTTGCGGAGGACTTCCCCGCGATGAGGGAATGGGCCATGCTGATACTGCAGAAGGAATCAGAGTTGCAGGAGATCGTGCAGCTAGTCGGTTCCGATGCGCTGCCGGACGAGCAGAAGATAACGCTGGAAGTGGCAAAGATGATCCGTGAGATCTTCCTGCAACAGAACGCGTATGATAAAGTTGATACATACTCGCCGATGCAGAGACAGTACACGCTGATGAAGCTCATAAAGAAGTATGCCGACCTGGCAGACAAGGCACTCACGGCAGGAGCGCTTGTGGCCAAGATATTCGAGGTGCCGTCCAAACAGAGGCTGGCGATCGCGAAGTACAAGCAGAACATCGACGATGAGTACAAAGCGGTGGACAAGGACCTTGAGAGCGACTTCGCAAAGCTGGGGGTGTAAACAATGAGCAACGTATCCAAAGAGTACAAGACGATATCCGAGATCGCTGGTCCGCTGGTATTTGTGAAGAAGACCGAACCGATATCGTACCAGGAGCTGGTGTCCGTCAAGTTATCCGACGGTTCGACGAAGAGAGGCCAGGTCCTTGATTCATCGGATGACATGGTGGTCGTTCAGATATTTGAGGGAACGGCAGGAATAGACAGGAACGCAACAGTTCGGTTCCTGGGAGAGACAATGAAGATGCCCGTGTCGAAGGACATGTTGGGACGCGTTCTTTCAGGAAGCGGCGAGCCTCTCGACGGAGGTCCTGCGATAACACCGGAGAAGAAACTGGACATCGTCGGCGCAGCCATAAACCCGTGGGCAAGGGACAGTCCGGCCGACTTCATCCAGACCGGGATATCGACCATCGACGGGATGAACACCCTGGTCAGAGGCCAGAAGCTTCCGATATTCTCAGGATCCGGATTACCGCACAACGACCTTGCGATGCAGATCGCGAGGCAGGCCAAGGTACGCGGCGCGGATGAGGACTTCGCGGTGGTGTTCGTGGCAATGGGAATAACCAACGAAGAGAAACAAACGTTCATGAAGGAGTTCGAAAGGACAGGCGCACTGAAGAACGCCGTCGTTTTCCTGAACCTTGCCGACGACCCGGCCATCGAGCGTATCGTCACACCTCGTCTGGGATTAACGACGGCGGAGTACATGGCGTTCGAACTGGACATGCAGGTCCTGGTCATTCTCACAGACCTGACCAACTACTGCGAAGCGCTCAGACAGATCGGAGCGGCAAGGGAAGAGGTCCCCGGAAGAAGGGGATACCCCGGGTACATGTACACGGACCTTGCGCAGCTGTACGAGAGAGCGGGAAGGATAAAGGGGAAGAAAGGAAGCATCACTCAGATCCCCATCCTTTCGATGCCCGGTGATGACATCACACACCCGATCCCTGACCTTTCCGGATACATCACAGAAGGACAGATCGTGATGTCACGAGAACTTCACAGGGCCGGGATATACCCGCCGGTGAACGTCTCATCGTCATTGAGCAGACTTATGAGCGCAGGTGTCAAAAGAACAAGAGCGGACCACCAGAACGTGTCAGACCAGCTGTATGCGGCGTACGCGGAAGGAAAGGACCTCCGCGGACTTGTGGCCATCGTCGGTAAGGAGTCGCTGTCGGAAAAGGACAGAAGGCTCCTTGATTTCGCGGACCTCTTCGAGGACCGCGTTGTCCGCCAGGGGCACGAGGAGGACCGTTCGATAGAGGACACCCTTGCGATAGCGTGGGACATCCTCCGCTCACTGTCCAAGGACCAGCTGAACAGGATCAAACAGGAGTTCCAGGAGAAGTACCTGAAGAGCTGATCTCATGCCTACGAAAGAGATAACACCGACAAGGTCCGCTTTGCTGGAGGTGAAGAAGAAGATCAAGTTATCCAAGAGCGGATACAAGATCATGAAGATGAAGAGGGACGGTCTCATCATCGAATTCTTCGAAGTGCTCGAAAAGGCAAAGAAAATGAGAGGTTCAGTTCTTTCGGACTATGACACAGCGATGCAGAAGATCGCCGTGGCAAGGGCGGTGGAAGGAGCCATTGCGGTAAAAAGCGCCGCATACGCTCTCAAGGCAGGCCCTCAGGTGAAGCTCGGAAGCAAGAGCATCATGGGGATGATGGTACCCAAAGTGGAGTGCGAGATAATCCACACACCGATGACCCAGAGGGGTTACGGTGTAATCTCCACGTCCGCTTACATCGAAGAGGCGGCACAGTCCTTCGAGAAATTACTGGACACGCTGGTGCGCGCCGCTGAAGTGGAAATAACAATGAAGAAGCTTCTGGACGAGATCGAGAAGACCAAGAGGCGTGTGAACGCGCTTGAGTTCAAGGTCATTCCCGAGTTGGAGGAAGCTGAGGCGTTCGTTGAGTTCAGGCTTCAGGAGATGGAAAGGGAGAATACCATTCGCCTCAAGCACCTGAAGAAGAAGGGCGAGGCCGCGGAGTGATGTCGCTCGAGGACCGCTATCTGGATATAAAGAACGACCCGAAGAAAAGGGCGAAGGCATTCAAGATCATCTGGATAGTCGGTTATGCGATGCTGATGCTCGGCTCGTTCGTCACCGTCTACTTCCTCTGGCTGAGCCTGAACTAAACACCTTATCATCCAATTTTTGACATATCAGGATACATCCGCGTCAGAAGCCCTTCATTATCGTGTTGCCCGTCCCGAGGTGCACGATCGGCATTATCCCCGGCTTCGGATTGAAATTATGCATCCTCTGGAAATCCGTCTGGTCCTGCCATGTTGAAGCGGCAATGAGCCGGACGCCGCAGTGCTCGATGGTGTTGGCGCCGTGCACATGCCCGGTGACGAATATGTCCGGTTTTTTCTCGATGACAAGGTAATCCTTCTTCTCCGGCGCCAATGCAGTTTTCATGCCGTACATAGGGGCGAGATGTCTGCGCTCGAGCATCTCCTTCATTATGGCCACGGGGTCATCGTACGTAAGCCTCTGAACGCTTGCCACCCAGTCATCGATGCTCCGTCCGTGGTATGCAAGCACAGACCTCCCCTCAATGCTCAGGCACACCGGGTTGGCGGTAAGCATGACGTTGGAATCAAACTTCTTTGCAAAGACGGATGACAGTGCAGGCTGCGGCTCCGCCGGCCGTACCGCATCGTGGTTACCGGGCTGCAGAACTATCTTTATATGATCCGGGATGTCCTTCAGACGTTCAGCAAGCCGGTAGTACTGCATGTATATGTCATCTACCGAAAGCTCCTCCTGCTGGCCCGGGAATATGCCGATGCCGTCGACCACATCCCCCGGTAAGATGATATAATCCAGGTCCATTTTTTTGGCGTTCTCCCGCAGCCACTTCGTCATGGCGTCCCACCTGCTATCCAGGAACGTATGGCTTCCTACATGTATATCGGAAAGGAACGCGACGGATGCCACCGAATCCGACGGCACCCAGGGCTCGTGAGAGACACCGGGCCTGACGATCTCCTGTGCCACAAGCATCTTACCGTCTCTGGTGGGGCTTCCCACGACACCTATGACCTCATCATTGACTATTATATCGCTTATGTTCGAATCCTTCAGCACAAGCACCTTACAGGAGCCGCTCTCGTCCTCCAGCGTCAGCGTCCTGTGCCCGTTCTTTGTCACGGAGGATTCAGAGACCATCCCGATCACCTGCACCTCACGGCTGACCGACGTGGCCTTCTCTATCGGCAGAGAAGAGCCCAAGCGTCTCTTCAGCATGTCGCGTATCATGTTGTACCTGCTCATGAAATATCTTGTGAAATCCTCCACCTTCCCTTCGCAGGTAGATTCGCCGGTTATGTCCGTTCCGGGAACGACGGAGATGTCATGCTGCCTCTTGTTCTTCGGCGCGACCGGTTTCGACTCACTCTTGGAAAGCCCGCCGGAGATGAAAGTGAGCACATCCTCCTTCCCGACGAACATGGTGCTTTTGGAAATGTACGATAAGATGTTGTTCACGAACATCATCGGTTCCGGGTTGGAAAGAATGATCTGCAAGGCATCGGGGGAGAGGAACACGTTCCTCTGGGCGGCTGTGTTTAACACCTCGGATCTCATTGTGTCAAAGAACAGATGATTTGTTATATACTTTTTGAGCATCCAGTATAACGATGCAAACGATCAGCGTATCCTGTCAGGTATTTCCGAGCGAGGACCCGGAGAAAGTGAAGCTGGCGCTGCTGAACATATTTCCGGGCGCAGCCCTGGAGGCCGACGAGAGAACGATCGCCGCAAAGCCGGCAGACATGGCACACTTCGGCGAACAGATCAGAAGGCAGAGGATACTGGACACCGCACGCTCCGTTATGATGAAGGGGAGGAGAGGGGAGCGCTCGGTATTCCATCTGAACAAGCAGGCAGCGTATGCGGGCAAGATATCGTTCGTTGAAGAGAAGACGATATTGGGCACCATCAAAGTGGCAATCGAAGCGGAAGACATAACCGCATTCATTGAAATGTTTGCGCCGCAGACGGTCGATGGCGAGGAGGTAAGGACATGATAGGGGTATCATCAACGATGTTCTCCACGGGAAGCATAGAGGACGTTCTGGTAAAGATATCAAAAGAATTCGGCCATTGGGAGATATTGTCGGAAGGGGAGCATTATCTGCCGCTGGTGATGAAAAGGCTCAGGACGGTCGCCCCGTCATATGATGTGAAATTTTCCATACACGCACCGATATCGGACGTGAACCTGGCGGCGCTGAGCGAAAGGATGAGGGAAGCGGCAACGATGGAGATCATCGCAACGATGGAACACGCGATAGAGCTGAACGCATCTACCGTAACATTCCATCCCGGGATGTTCTCGTTCGTTGTTCCGGGTCAGGAACAGAGGTCGCTGGAGAAGGCGAAACGGTCGATAAGGACGATAGACAGGCTGATGAGGGAGTTCAAGATAACCGCATGCGTGGAAAATATGCCGTCATTCAAATTCTTCATAGGAAGGACGGCAAAGGAGATGCTCGAACTCGTGGACGGAACGGACATGAGGATATGTTTTGACATAGGGCACGCGAACACCATGGACCAGATAGACGAGATGACAGATCTTCTGGGCGACAGGATAAAGAATGTTCACATACACGACAACAAGGGCGACAACGACGATCACATGACCATCGGTGACGGCAACATAGATTTCACGAAGGCGCTGAAAAAACTGTCGAAGTACAAAGGGAAGTACATAATCGAGGCAAGGTCGTTGGAGTCGGCGGTCGTCTCCAGGGACATCCTCAGTGGTATGCTTTCCCCGTGATATCATCTCTTGCGCCGATCCGCGTCTGAGTGTCCGTCCGCATCAAGTATTGACATTATGCCCGCGATGCGCTCGGCCTCTATCACAGCGAGCATGCGCTCCGATGTTCTTGCTAGCAGCTTTATCCTGTTGGCCATGTACTTCTCCCTCAGGCGGGTGAGCTCACGGAATCCCTTTGAGCTGTTCACGAATATGTCCCATGAAATAACGAAGGCCTCCGGCGACGACATGTCAAAGCTCTTCTTGAGTGCCTTCCTGGCGATCCTTCCCTCTTTCAGAAGCTCGAACGTTGTGATAAGATCGCAGTAGACCGCGGAGAACGATTCCTCGTCCATATCAAGCGGCAGAACGGGCACGGAGATGTTGTTGCATTCATCGATCAGTGCGGAGAATGCCGGCGCCGGTACGTCCGTGGTGCCGAAACTGCCCAGATGGTGCAGGTAGACGATATCTATGTCCTCTATCTCCTGATCGTCCTTCAGTTCGTCCCTGAGGCCGACGGCAATGATGTCCTCCTTACCTAGCGATACCGCGAACGCGTCGTATTTCTCAGAAACAGCCTCCTTCACTCTGTCGTACTCTGATACAAGCCCTTTGACAACAGGGAGGATGTCGACGGTGCACCCGTTGATGTCAACGCTGATCATCATGCCCGCTCCGCTCAAGCACAAGGTCCTTCAGTTCCGTCTGGTCGCCCATCTTCTTGATCTCGTCCTTCGTCACGATCGCGGTTGACTGGATATTGTCGAGGGGACCTTTGCGTTCAACGATTATCACCGAGTGCTGACCGGATATCTTCGATATGTCGGAGACGATGGACGCTTTGTGGATCAGACGTTCGTCATCATTCCCCAGTCCCGTAAGTATGACCATTTTCTCGCTTCTTGTCAAAGCCTCGAACGGGCTGCGGACCGTCGGTGTTATGGAACAGCCGAGGTCCAGCAGGAGATTGAATATCTGAACATCGGTCCTCTTTGCCCCCGAGACCTCATATTCCTTGCTCTTGTCCTCGCTCTTGTAGCTGAACGGGTTCATCGCTTCGATTATGGGGACGTTAAGGAATTCCTCCAGCCGTATGGCGGCATCTATCATCGCGCTCATCCCGGTCTCGTACATCTGTATCGTCCTTCTGGATACGCCCGCCGTTTCGGCCAACGTTCCAAGGCTTATCCCCCTCTTCTCCCTGAGGTGTCTCAGAAGGTCCTTGTCGAGTTTCACGTAAAGGCCCCCGGGCGCCGCGAATATGAACGGAGGGATCTCCTCCAGGAGATGGTCTGCCAGCGTCTCATTGGAGATGATGGATATGTTGAACCTCGAGTATACGATCCCGGGCTCAAGCGTCCCGGAACTTGAGCGCTCGCCGATCAGTATCGGGCTTGCGCCGAGCGCCTCCGCGAGTATCTTCATCTCGTCGGCGTTGTCCCGCGAGAACGCATCAACGTTGCTAAGCACCTTTATGATGAGCAACGATTCTTTTTTTCTGCCGACGATATCAAAACAGACACTTCTCATGTTCAGCGGAGAGGATACGCTGTAGCCGGCCCTGGCAAGGATGGTGCGTGTCGTGTTGATGAGTTCCTCTCTTCCCATAGTATCTAAAGTGTTCGTCCTTCTATTTATATTTTGAACGGCGGATGACAGAAAGATCCATTATCGGTGAGGGAAACGAGTCGCTGAGGCAGCGACGGAAGGGTGAAAAAAGGACATGGGGCAAACGCCCCGTGTTTATGCGTACAGCCCTGTGTACTTACCAAGCTCCTTCCTTGCGGCAGGCCCGAACTTGTCGATCGCCTTGACGAAGAATTCCATCTTCACCTTACAGCCTTTGATCTCCTCGTCGGTCGGCATATTTCCGGAGGCGACAAGGTTACGCACCGCGGTCATGACCGCTTCGTTGCATATCGCCGCTATATCGGCACCAGTACAGCCATCCGTCCTCTCCGCAAGCTCATCTATGCAGACATCATCGTCCAACGGTTTGTTCTTGGTGTGGATGCCGAATATCGATACTCTCGATTCCTTATCGGGAGGGCCGATGAGTATGCTCTTGTCGAACCTTCCCGGCCTCAGCAGCGCAGGGTCCATTATATCAGGGCGGTTGGTGGCGGCTATCACCACAACGCCGTTCAGCGCATGGAGGCCATCCATCTCCGTCAGCATCTGTGATATCACACGCTCGGTCACTTTGCTGTCATCGCCGGTTCCCCTCTGCGGCGCTATCGAGTCGATCTCGTCCATGAAGATCACACACGGCGCCGCCTGCCTGGCCTTCCTGAATGTCTCACGGACCGCCTTCTCGCTCTCACCGACCCACTTGTTCAGGAATTCCGGGCCGTTGACGGCGATGAAGTTGGCCTCGCTCTCGGTGGCAACGGCCTTTGCAAGCATCGTCTTCCCGGTACCCGGAGGGCCGTACAGCAGTATGCCCTTCGGCGGCTTGGCGTTCATGTGCTCAAACACCTTTCCGTATTTCAGGGGCCATTCCACAGCTTCCTTCAGCTCCTGCTTAGCTTGTGCCAGCGCACCGATGTCGTCCCAATATACGCGCGGTTTTTCAATGAGGACCTCTCTCATGGTCGACGGCTGCATCTCCCTCAGCGCAACACTGAAGTCATCCCTGTTCACATGGATCCTGTTCAGCGTTTCGAAGGGTATCTCATCGGTCTCAAGATCCAATTCCGGGAGTATGCGGCGCAGCGCGGCCATGGCAGCTTCCTTTGTCAGTGCGGAAAGGTCAGCGCCCGCGTAACCGTGCGTCAGGTCAGCAAGCTTTTCAAGATCGACATCATCGGTAAGGGGCATCCCTCTCGTGTGTATCTGCAGTATCTCCAGCCTCCCGTCCCTGTGAGGTATGCTTATCTCTATCTCGCGGTCAAACCTTCCGGGCCTCCTGAGCGCTTCGTCAAGGGAATTCGGGCGGTTTGTCGCACCGATGACAACCACCTTGCCGCGCGCCTCCAGGCCGTCCATGAGCGCGAGCAGCTGCGCGACGATGCGCCTTTCCTGCTCTCCGGAGACCTCATCACGCTTCGGTGCTATTGAGTCGATCTCATCAATGAATATTATGCTCGGGGCGTTCTCCTCGGCATCTTTGAATATCTCCCTTAATCTTTCTTCGGACTCACCGTAGAATTTGCTCATTATCACCGGCCCGCCTATCGAGATGAAGTTGCTGCTAGTTTCTCCGGCAACAGCCTTTGCAAGCATTGTTTTTCCCGTTCCGGGAGGGCCGTGCAGCAGAACTCCCTTAGGCGCCTCCACTCCGAGCCTTTTGAACAGCTCAGGGTGCTTCAGTGGGAGTTCGATCATCTCCCTTACTTTCTTCACCTCATCCCCCAGGCCGCCGATGTCCTCGTACGAGACCTTCGGTATGTCCCCGCCCTTGTTCGTCGCTTTTTCACTTACCTTTACGGATGTGCCGGGCGTCATTATCACGGCGTCGGCGGCGGGTGTGAACGATGTCACCGCAAGGTCTATCTTGTTGCCCATTATGCTCAGGGATACAACATCCCCCTTGGAGAATGCGCGCGCTTCGAATATCTGTTTAAGATAATCCTGGCCGCCCTGCAGCTTTACGTCAGCCGTAGGCGAGAATGTTATCTTTTCAGCGTTCTTAACCCCCGCCTTCTTTATGTCGACGCGTTCGTCAATGCTGGTTCCGGCGTTGCGCCGGGTGGAGCCGTCCATTCTGATGAGCCCTTTGTTCGCATCCTCAAAATCTCCCTTCAGTACTTTGGAGACCGTTTTCTTGTTACCTATTATCTGTATTATGTCGCCGACCTTCAGATCAAGTATGTCCATCAATGCGGGGTCTATTCTCGCGACACCTCTCCCTGCCTCGCCGGGTCTCAGTTCGGCGACCTTCAATGCTTTGTCTCTTGCCATAGTATGCCTCCTTTCATCATTTTCTTTTTTTTCAAAACTCGTATTTGTTATTACTTCTATATATATGTTTCTATTAATATAAAACCCGGCAGAACCAGACACGAAGAATAACATTTCCCTCTTCTGCATAGAAGATCGTTGGATCATGACCCGTAAACTCATAAAAATGCAACATCTGTTGAGTTATGATGGAACATCGGTACAACGATCAAAGTTATAAATGTATATAATAGTACATTAATGTACACAATATTAATATACTGATTGTTGAATCGCAGAAACATGACCAAAAAAAGCGATATTCGCATAACATTAACGGAAGACGAGGTCCCCAAGAAGTACTACAACATGGCGGCCGACCTGAAAGGTCTGCAGCCGGTGCTGCATCCGGGAACGAAAGAGCCGATAAAAGAAGAGGACCTTCTGCCGGTGTTCACCAAATCCATCGTGAAGCAGGAGATGTCCAAAGAAAGATACATAGACATCCCGGACGAGGTCCGCGAGAAGTTGATCCTGCTCAACAGACCGAGCCCGCTGCAAAGAGCGGTCAATCTTGAAAAATATCTGAAGACGCCGGCCAAGATATACTTCAAAAGAGAGGACATGAGCCCGGTCGGAAGCCACAAGGGGAATTCCGCAGTAGCGCAGGCATACTACTGCAGGAAGGATGGCATTGAGACAATAACCACGGAGACGGGAGCGGGACAATGGGGTACCGCCTTAGCACTGGCTTCAAGCATGTTCGACCTGGACTGCACGGTGTTCATGGTACGTGTGTCATTTGACCAAAAGCCGTTCAGAAGGACGATAATGCAGACATACGGGGCGAAGGTCCACGCATCGCCGAGTATCGTCACGCAGTATGGGAAGAAGGTACTGAAAGAACATCCGAACACATCAGGCTCGCTGGGCATAGCGATCTCAGAGGCAATAGAGATGGCGGTGTCCAGCAAGAACGTCAGGTACACACTGGGAAGCTTGGCGAACAGCGTGGTCCTGCATCAGACGGTAATAGGCCAGGAGGTCATGGCGCAGCTGAAGAAGGCGGACATCGAGCCGGATTATATGGTGGCATGTGTCGGCGGAGGATCCAACTTCGCAGGCTTTGCGTTCCCGCTTATGAGGGAAAAGATACTCGGAAAAACGGACTGCGAGTTCGTCGCCGCGGAGCCGATGGCCGCCGCAAGCCTTACAGAAGGAGAGTACAGGTACGACTTCGGGGATACGGCAGGAATGACCCCTCTGTTCAAGATGTACACGCTCGGGTCCGAGTTCATACCGTCGGCGATACACGCCGGCGGCCTGAGATACCACGGGATGTCCCCGCTGGTCAGCGAGGCGTATGATCAGGGGCTCATGAGCGCACGTGCGTACGACCAGACGGAGACGTTCGAGGCAGGCGTATTATTTGCGAAGACCGAGGGGATAATACCTGCGCCGGAGTCAACGCATGCGATAAAGGCGGCGATAGACATAGCGCTCGAGGCGAAAGCAAAGAACGAAGAAAAGACGATAGTGTTCAACCTGTCCGGGAACGGGTTGCTGGACCTTGCAGGGTACGAGAAGTTCATATCCGGGTCACTGTCGTCATCCAGGATGAAATAACCTCCTGAAGTGACAAGGGGGCGGCCACCCGCCCCCGCATATTTTTTATCAAACATCAGAAACGCTAAATACGGCCCGATTGTACACATCACCGTGGCAGGCGTATTAAAAGAGGGTTCGGTGATCATCGCCGACCCGAAGGAAGGCAACCAGATCTACAACAAAGGTAATTTCGGCTACCCGATGAGCGGCGGTTCTCTGGAACTCGATCTGATCGAAGCAACCTTCTTACTGGAGACCGGGCGGCTGGAGGTCCTCTGCAACGGGGAAAGAATGACGTTCGAGTCGCTTTTCACATACTCGTCATCCGAATCTGAAGGATTCGACATTCGTTACATGGTCTACAGGGACATCAGGCAGCGCGGGTTCGTGGTGAAGCCGGAAACGAGTGATCTTGATCTTTCCGTTTTCCCGAGAGGAAAGACGATCAGCAACTCCCGTCCGAAATATCTTGTGAAATCAGTATCGGAAAGGACGGCGTTCACAACCGATGCGTTCATGGACCTCGCCGGCTCCACGCAGGAGAGGGGCAGGGAGCTCCTCTTCGGGATAGTCGATGAAGAAGGGGACATGACCTATTATATCGTCTCCAAACGTAAGCTGTCCGGGTCGATGTCGCCGTCCGAAAGCGACACCGGGGCGGAGGGCAAGCTGATCAGGGACAGGGTGTTCATCTTCGACAGCGGACAGGCATCGTCCGTACACAGCAACGGAGCGTTCGGCATGATGTCGGATAATGTCCTTCAGTTATCGCTGATAGAGACATGCTATCTGATGTCGAAAGGCATTGTGTCGTCGGTGATCACAGAGAAAGGAAAGATGAAGTTCAAAGACATGATGAGGTTCGGAAGGTCCCTGCAGGACGAGTTCGATCTCAGATACAAGGCGTTCACGGACATGAGGGACAACGGCCTTGTTGTAAAGACCGGGTTCAAGTACGGGACTCACTTCAGAGTTTACGAAAGGCATCCGGATGAATGCCACGCCCGGTACCTTGTCCACTCCGTCGACGGCCCGCGGATACTGATGTGGCCCGAGATATCAAGGGCGGTGAGGCTTGCGCACGGCGTGAAGAAGGAGATATTGTTCTGCCGCGTGAATGCCGACGGCAATGCCGAATACCTGGAATTCAAAAGGTTCAGGCCGTAACAACGATAAAAAAGATGTTATGCGGGCGTAGCCCGCCAATGTGTTCACAGCTGTATCTCGATGCCCAGCTTCTCGGTCAGCTCTTTGTAACGGTTCCTGATGGTAACTTCGGTCACTCCCGCCACGTCGGCCACTTCCCTCTGCGTTCTGCGCTCATTGCAGAGTATCGACGATATGTATATCGCCGCGGCGGCAACACCGGTGGGGCCTCTTCCGGAAGTGAGCTCCTTCTCGGATGCGTCCTTCAGGATCTCAGCCGCCTTGCTTTGGACCTCCCCGCTTAATTTCAGTTCTGAGCAGAACCTCTGCACATAGTCCTGCGGTTTGGTGGGCATCAGTTTCAGTTTAAGCTCGCGGGTCATGAATCTGTACGTCCTTCCGATCTCTTTCCTTCCGACGCGGCTCGATCCCGCCACTTCGTCCAGTGTCCTCGGCACACCGCATTGTCTGCATGCGGCATATAACGAAGCGGCAACGACGCCCTCAATGCTCCTTCCTCTTATCAGGTTCTTGTTGACCGCTTTCCTGTACACCATCGCCGCCGTCTCCCTGACATTCCTGGGAAGCCCCATGGCGGACGCCATCCTGTCCAGTTCCGACAGCGCGAAAGCAAGGTTCCTCTCCGTTGCGTTGGATACTCTGATCCTCCTCTGCCATTTCCTGAGACGGTAGAGCTGCGCCCTGTTCCTCGTCGGGATGCTTTTACCGTAGCTGTCCTTGTTCTTCCACGATATTTCCGTGGACAGCCCCTTGTCATGTATGGTGTACGTCATCGGAGCACCGGTACGTGCCCTCTTTTCGCCCTGTTCGACATCGAACGCCCTCCATTCCGGTCCCTGATCAATGAACTGATCGTCAAGCACCAGGCCACAATCCTCGCAAAGCAGCTCCCCTCTTTCATAGTCGCGCACAAGATGCCTGCTCCCACACTCGGGGCATTTCTCGACCTCATCAGTTCCTTCTCTTGTTTTTGCCATGTTGAGCCCCCTTCTCAAAATAAATCTTTTTTCCAGATATGTTGATCAATATCGATTTATCGGACGGTATGACGGATATGTACGGACGGTCCACCGGTCCGAATATCCTTTTCACAGTTCCGATCCTCTTCTGTTTAGCATCGTATACGGCATTCCCGTGCTCCGGAGTAACATCGCCTCTGACGATGATGAGACCCTCGTGGGAAACCTCTTCTACAACACCTAAAACATCCATGTTACATACCTGCGACCGATAGATTCATACTACCGAATTTGTGAAACGATGACATATCTACTATTTAATGATTTTCGTCAGATTTATATGTGATGTCCTCTAATAGCTAAATAATAAGCACCGTTACGGAGGAAATACCACAAAGATGGTTGGACCGTCCCACCAGGTCTCTCTGCGGACTGCCGGAGACGGCACGGAGGCCGTGCCTATGTGTACAAAGGCATAGGGTCTGTTACAAAGAACAGCATTGAGAATATAAATTGAAAGTGGCGTTGCGCCACTGTTTAACTCTTCATGACGGCCACAAGGAATATCCCGACGGCCGCAAGCGCACCGATCAGAGCAGCGACGATGTTGAAGAGAGCCTCCTTCACAACATCCCAGGCACTGACGTCCGCCATGATGGAAAGGGCAGGTTCCCCGAACACACCAACGAGATATGCCCATACGATCAACAGGACGAGACCGATGATGAAAAGGGCCACCCCGATTTTTCTGCTCTTACCGCTTCCGAAGTACGCCGTGAACAAACCTGCCACTATCATGACAAGTGAGAACACGATCACCAGGACTGTCAGGAATTCTTCCCACGACTGCATTTTTTGCCTCCAATTGTAAATAACGGCGCACGCGCATCCGCTGTTGTATTGATAGGGCAACTGGATAGATTGTATTTAACGTTTGCCCGATTGTGAAAGCGCGCACAGATTACCGTCAGATACGGTCCAGCCACTTCTCGTATTTCGGGTCCTTCCCGCGGACGACCTCGGCGAACTTCTCTGCCAGCTGTTTACCTACCTTCCCGGGCTTACCGTCACCTATCGGCCGCTCGTCTATCTTGGTGACCTGGGTCACTTCGGCGGCCGTGCCGGTCATGAACACCTCATCGGCGGTGTACAGGTCTATCCTCGATATGTTCGTCTCAATGACATCATAACCCAGATCCCTTGCGATGTCTATTATCGAGTTTCTTGTTATACCCTCAAGTATACTTTCCGAAGGTTGCGAGGTGTACAGCTTTCCGCGCTTGAGTATGAATATGTTCTCTCCGCTGCATTCCGCGACGTTCCCCTGTGCGTTGAGCATGACCGCCTCATCCGCCCCACGGTGCTTCGCCTCCATCTTCGCCAAGCATGAAGTGACGTATACTCCGTTCACCTTGGCACCCGCCGGCGCGGCAAGGTTCCACGGTCTGAACCATGACGATGTTATGAGCGACGCCCCCTTCTCCTGCGCATCCTTGCCCAGATATGAACCCAGATGGACCGACGTTATTGTGAACTTGACCGGAACGCCTATCGGGTTGAGGCCCACCGCCTCTCCGCACAGGAACACGCATGGTTTGACGTAATCGACCTTCCTGTTCACTCTGACAGTTTCCTTTATCGCATCGAATATCTCCTCATACGTGTAGTCAAGCTTGAAGCACATGACCTTGCATCCGCCCATGAGTCTCTTGACATGGTCCTTCAGCCTGAACACGGCAAGCCCTTTGGAGGTCTCGTACACCCTGATGCCTTCAAAGACACCGGTGCCGTAGTTCAGTGCGTGCGCTAAAACATGCACCTTGGCATCATCCCAGTCAACGAACTTTCCGTCCATCCATATCTTTTCGGTCTTTTCCATTTTTTCCACCTCACAGGGCGTTGAGCGCCTTCACATACCTCTTCGGCTTGGTGCGCTCTATTATTTCCTCCACCTGTGCCGATCCTCCTATCAGTCCCACGTTACCGTCAGACGTTGATATCAATGCGTAGGCCGACTGCCCCTCCTCAGGGACGAGGCACACCTCGCACACATCCTCCAGCCTCTCCAAACGGGCCATGGCGGTCTCAGCGGCCTCCTTTCCTATGACGGACAGGACGATCCTCGCTTTGCCCGGAAGCTCACATTTTCCGACGACTATCGTTTCAACGTTTATCTTGTTGCGTGTGAACTCACCCATTGCGCGCTGCATGACGCCGAACTCATCCTTTACCACCATCGATATCACGTGCATGATGTCACCAGACAATATCGCATCGCGATGTAGGATATATTTCTTTGTCAGAAAGAGAGCGTTAACACGCATCGCTGGTTTTATATCGTAATATTATCCTAAGCGGTATGATGCCAAAAGTTCTGATCTTAATGGGCAGCAAAAGCGATCTGCCGGTAGCTGAAAAGGGAATCTCGCTATTGAAAAAGTTCGGTATCGATCACGAGATACACGTAGCGTCGGCGCATAGGACGCCGAAGAGGGTGGAGGACATCGTGACGAAGAGCGATGCGGATGTGTTCATAGCGATAGCCGGTCTTTCTGCGGCACTTCCGGGAGTGGTCGCATCACTGACCACAAGGCCCGTCATAGGTGTGCCGGTCAGCGGCGCCGTGAACCTGGATGCGTTACTTTCGGTGACGCAGATGCCGCCGGGGATACCGGTGGCAGCGGTCGGCCTCGACAGAGGGGACAACGCGGCGATACTCGCAGCGGAGATAATAAGCGTCGGAACGCAGGCAATGAGGAAAAAGCTGGCCGATTACCGCAAGGAGATGGAACAGAAGGTAATAGCGGACTCGGAATCGGTGAAATAAGATGTTCGATGTGAAGGCGTTCGTCAATGTGCAGATAGGGAAGATAAAGGACCAGGTCAAAGGAAAGGCGATAATAGCCTGCTCCGGGGGCGTCGACAGTGTTGTGTGCGCAGTGCTGGCAAGCAAAGCGGTCGGCGACGATCTGCTGGCGGTGTACGTGAACACAGGGTTCATGAGGAAGGGCGAGACGGAAGAGGTCCGCTGCATGCTGAACGACATGAACGTCAACTTCAAGGTCTTGGATGCGGAGGACGAGTTCTTCGATGCCGTGAAAGGGATGAACGACCCTGAGATGAAAAGAAAGGCCGTCGGCGAGAGGTTCATCAGATGCTTCGAGAAGGAAGCAAGAACATTCGGCGCAAAATACCTGGTACAAGGAACGATCGCACCGGACGTCATAGAATCGGGGAAGGATGGGAAGGGAGTTGTCAAGTCACATCATAATGTAGGAGGCCTTCCGAAGGAGATGGGGCTTGAATTGGTGGAACCGGTGATCGACCTGTACAAGGAAGAGGTCAGGCAGGTGGCGCGCCATTTAGGCGTAAAGATGTCAGAACGACAACCATTCCCCGGGCCGGGGCTATCGGTAAGGTGCCTGGGCGAGGTCACCAGGGATGGGATCGGGATAGTAAGGGAAGCATGCTTCATCGTCGAGGACGAGATCCAAAAAGCGGCGAAGGCCGGAAAGATGGAATTGCCGTGGCAATACTTTGCGGCGCTTTTACCGGTGAGGTCGGTGGGCACGCACAACGGTAAAAGAGTATACGGGAGGACGGTCGTCGTAAGGGCTGTCCTTTCGAAGGATGCCATGACAGCGAAATGCGCGGAGATCCCGTTCGCGGTGCTCAGATCGATATCGTCGCGCATAACAGACAAGATGGGCGACATGGTGAACCGCGTAGTTTACGACGTCACCGACAAACCGCCAGCGACCATAGAATGGGAGTAAGAGGGGACATGTACAGATTCGAATATACGGCATCAAGGGAGGACTTCCTGAGATTCAATGAATACCATCTGTCCAACTCGCCGTCCGGTAAAAGGACCATACTCATCTTTATGCTGATACTGCCGGCGATCATGCTGTTATTTCTGATACTCTCACTGATCAACGGGAACGACGCCGCCTCCATACTGTTCATGGTGGTCATTTATGCGGTCATATCGGTCATTTGGATCCTTGCTGTCAAACGCATGATCTTCCGTAATTTCAGGAGAGTCATAGCGAAAATGGAAAAAGAAGGCAAGATGCCCTATGGTATGAGGACGGTACTGCAATTCGAAGAGGACATGATGATCGAATCAACGGACGACACCGAGAACAAGGTCAGATACTCGGGCATCGAAAAGATCGGGATCGGGAGCGACATGATATACATCTACATCGGCGCCATTATGGCGGCGTTAGTTCCCCTGTCGGCCTTTCGCAATGATGAGGAGAAGGACGAGTTCCTGAGATTCATCAACGGAAAGGTCGCCGCAGCAAGGAAGGGCAACTGACGGGATCAGAACAATTGCCGGGAATTTCCCGGTCAATTCCCTTTAAAAATTTATGACTGGCTAAGTATCTCCAACTGGCTGATGACGTTCCAGATGAGGGTCCTTCCATGCAACGGTATGTTGGGGTCGTTGGCCAGATCGTCCAAGATCATGATGGCGCTTGTGGCGCGGACGTCCATTGCGTCTTTCGTATCTAAAAGTCTTCCTTTCGCATCGGTGGCGCCCTTCCTTATGTTCCTGGGCACTGAATTATCGTCTGCGAGAATGTCCAAAATATCTGTTATCTGTTTTATTTTATTAGCGGTCACGAGATCACCCCAGGCTCACATCAATTCGAACTCTTCCTGAAGGTCAATAACCATCTGTTCGAGGACCTCCTCAAAATTGACGGAACGGTATTCTCTCAGTCCGCCGAGGTCGCTCTGTATCTTTGCCACATAATCGTTATTTTCCTTTATGAGTTCTACATTACACAATACTTCTTCCATAAAACCCACCTTCCAAGCATTCGTGAATAGTGACTCAATATATAATATGATTGTTCAGACAGATACAAAAGAAGTAAAATGTAAAGGGTTTTGTGTTGTCAGCAATCGATGCAACGATCAGCCGAACAGGGCGCTGAGACCAGCGGCAGCCTCTTCCTCGCTGACTGCTTCCTCTTTCGGCTCCTCTTTTGCGGGGGCCGCCGCTGCCGCGGGTGCGGCTGCTGCCGGAGCTGCTGCCGCGGGTGCGGCTGCCATAACGGAGGCGTTTGCGATGGCCTCCTTTATGTTGACTCCCTCGAGTGAAGCGATCAGAGCTTTGATCTTGGCTGCGTCAGCGTTCACACCTGCGGCTTTGAGAATGCCGGCGACGGCGTCCTCGGTTATGTTCTTGCCTGCAGAGTGAAGCACCATTGCGCTGTAGATATACTCCATTTTTCTACCTCCTTTATTTATCCGAATAATGCGCTCAGGCCAGCTGCGGCTTCTTCCTCGCTGACCTTTTCATCTTTCTCCTCGATTTCCTCTTTCTTCGCTGCTGGTTTGGACGGAGCGGCGGTTGCGGGCTTGGCGGATCTTGCCGACTTCAGTCTGACAACGATGCGCTCATCCGTGGAACCGGTCGCTGCCGCAAGGGCAAGCATCTGCGAATCTGCTTTCGCAAGGAGCATCTCGATATTCTCTCTGGTTGGTATCGCGGCCGATATGCTGAGTGCCATGGACTCTTTGAACGCTTTTGCGATGAGCGGAACGATCGTCTCCTTTGTGGGGAACGCGATCGCAACACCGAGCGCGCGTGCGTTAAACGCGGCCGTAGCGAACATCGTGGAGTAGTAGCCTTCCGGAATGTCCAATACATCCCTTCCGTATATAGTGCCGTTCTCGAACGCGGACCTGAGGTCCATACCGACGATCATCGGCAATATGCCCAGTTTAGGGAGCATTGCAGCCACCGGCCCGGGGATGGGATCACCCATCTTCACCAGCGTGGCATCCTTCCTGACCACTATTTTCCCGCTTTCTATAGCTGCGGGTATGCCTATCTTCTGAAGTTCTCCTATGATCGGTCCCGGTCCGAACGGCGTGGGCCCCTTGGGGACCACGATGTCATGGGGCGCGGCCTCGCCGGGCTTGGCGGCCGCCGGAGCTTTTGTTGCCTCCAACTGCCTGAACAGCCTGAACGGGTTGATGTCCGTCGCCACCATTGCGCACTGTCCGTGGACCGCAGCTTTCAGTCCTTCGAGTCCCGGCTTCTTTTTGGACGCCTCCTCAAGGGACAGAAGAAGCAAGTTGTTCTTTGTCATCTTGAGGATCGCGTGCCCTCTGAGCCCGGCCCTCATCGACTGGATCTGCTGACCCGGGATCCCATGAAGGTCGACTATCGCGACGATCGGGTTCTCGGTCATGTCCTTGACCAGTTCTTTCACAAGATCCTTCTTCCAAGCTGCTACGTGTGTCATCATGTCCCTCCTTAACTTATCCTCTCGGACGGACCCATGGTCGTCTTGACATACGATGAAGCGATGTTCATCTTACCCTTCTCCAGACGCGTCTCCACACGTTTCATGATAGCTTCGATGTTATCGGCTATCTTCTCGGGATCCATGTCCGCCGTGCCTACAGGCGCGTGGAAGGTCATTCTGTCCTTCGTCCTTATGGACACACTCTTGCGAAGGTTCTCGATCATCCCCGTCGGATCGGCTCCGGGCGGGATGGGCTTCGGCATTTTGCCGCGCGGCCCCAGAACGGTACCCAGTCTTTTACCTACGACGGCCATCAGAGGCGCCTCGGCGATAAAATAATCGGTACTGTTGGCGATCTTCTTCGCATCTTTCTTGTTGTCCGCGATCGTCCCGAGTTCTTCGGGAGTGATCACGAGATCAGCAACAGCTTTGGCTTTCAAGGCAAGTTCGCCACCACCAATCACGCAGACGCGCACCGCCTTACCGCGGCCGTTAGGCAGGATGATATCATCCTGGATACGGTTCTTCGGTATGGAAAGGTCCACATCCTTGAGATTGATGGCCAACTCAACCGTCTCAGTAAATTTGCGCTTCTTTGCACTCTCAAGTGCCTTCTGCACAGCCGTTACGGTCGATTTTTCTGCCAATACAATTCCTCCTCGTAGTACATGCGAGCTGTTGGGCTCTCCTACAAGCGAAACAGATGATTAAGGCTCTTATATATAAAGATAAGGGAGAAAGAGAAACCTGTTTTGTTAAACGGCCATACAGCCGTCAATAATGCGAGCCGGTCTGAACACGAGCCAAAAGATCACGAATCTGCACTTAAGGTCTTCTTTAGATCCACATCGGGCGCAGATCCGGCATCAGGTACGAAATGAATAAAAAACAAATCGTCCCATGATGCACGCATACGGCAAAGGATACGGACGGGCGGTCATAGTTCTTTGCGTCCAGCGGCGAGTTCGGCGTTCGATTTCAATTGTTTCAAGATGATCCCTTTCATTATGAGGATTCCGGACATCACAACGAACGAATATAGTATGATAGGGAAGTATAATGCGAATCCGATATCTTCCCCTACAAAAAAGTACATGGTCGTCATCATCAAAACGGCCATTAAAATCCCGCCTAACACAATTATGAGGCCAAGTGTCTCTCTTCCTACCAGTTGACTCGATTCCATGGAGGGAAGATTCCGTATCAAAAATATTATGATATCAACGCGGATTCGTCACCTCGGGCGAATAATTAATTCGCGAGAGTTTTATTGACTTATTTGATGCGGATCCCCATTTGTCGGGTCTGTGATCCGATAATTGGTTGTTTTCCGAAGCGAAACTACCGCTATCCGGCATTCTGAGGCGCAAGCAAGGAATTCTTTATTATCTGGATGCATTGGAAGTTTCTCACGGCCTGCTTTTAGGCCATAAGTAACGGATGCCGGAGGCACGGGCATCACCAGCTTAAGATATGATCTCAGCGAAATGAGTTGAAAATTCATGATTAAGAAGTTTATGAAATAATTCGGGATGCTTATACAAGAACCTTATCGTACATTCCCGCTTTGACGTCCTTCTGGAAATCCTTCGGGTTCTTGCCGTCGATGGTCACACCGACGCAGACGCAGTTACCGGCAACTTCAAGCACCCTTGCCTTCACGGTCGCACCAAGGAGATCGTACTTCTTCATCTCGGCGATCTTCTTCGCCTGGTCCACCGTCAAGTTTCCCACTTTCGTGGTCCTCGTGTTGCTGGACCCGCTGGCCAATCCCAGTTCGCCTTTGATGAGCGCGGACACCGGAGGTGTTCCCACTTTGATCTCAAAGCTTTTGTTATCAGCTATGATTATCTTCACCGGCACCTTCATCCCGCTGAACGCTTTCGTCTTCTCGTTGATCGCTGCGATCACTTCGTTTATTTTCACACCTTTCGGGCCAAGCGCCGGACCGAGAGGCGGTCCTGCGGTCGCTTTGCCTCCGTCGATCAATGCCTCGACAGTATCTACCATTCCTTTCACTTCTCCTTTTCAATGATCCTGACGCTGTCGCCTTTGACAGTGACCGGTATCGGTACCATGGCTTCTATCAACTCGACAGTTATCTCTTCTTTGTTGCCGTCTATGTGCTGCACTCTTGCCTTCTCACCCTTGAAGGGGCCGTTGATAAGTTCGACCAGATCCCCTTCGACAATTCCGACGACGGTCGACAGAGGGGTGAGATAATGATCTATCTCGGCCAGCGACGTCTCGCCGTCAACAAATGAACGTGCTTTTCTTATATCCCGGGTCTTCTCCCTGAGGCGCTCGGTGTTCATTCCCTCCACGAACACGTATCCTCTCAGATTTGCCGGGCTGAGTATCGCGAACACATCCTTCTCACCGGTCTGCGCCTTTGACAGAAGGCTGTCCACGACGCTCTTCTCCTGGTCGATCTGCGTCTTGAGTATCATGATCGACTGTTTGGCGGATGCGCGGAAGATCTCCTTGAACTCTTCCCCGTCTGTCTCCAGGAAGACGTCAACCTCCACATAATCACCATATCTGGCCCCCTTGGGAGCTATGACCTCGAGCTTCAGTTCCTTAGGCTTCTTTCCGGGCGTATCCGCGACCGCATCCTTCTTGCTGCGGTAGTTGCTCCAAAGTTCCCCGGAGGAATCGTACAGCGTCACATTCCATTCCGGAGCATTCTCAAAATCCGGTCCCGTCAATATATCGAACCTTATCTTTATCTTGCCCGTCTCCGCAGGCTTGGTCTCGAACTTCCACGTGGTGCCGCTGCCTGCGGATATCATCCGGTCACGGTCGCTGCTGTTGTTATCGGCTTTAGATGACATATTTCTCACCTTAAATCAGAAGTATCCGGGGAGGTAGTTCATCAGCCACATTATGGCGAACCCAACAGCACCGATTATCAAGACGCCGATGCCCGTGATCATAACGACCCTTCTGTACTCGTTCCTGTCTGGCCTGCGTGCCATCCTGAGGACCCTTCCGTACCTTCCCTTGCCTATGCTGCGGAACTTCGACTCTATATTGTCCTGTACCTCGGAGGCCCTTTCTTCGATGCTCATATTCTTCCCTCGTTACATGCCGCCACGGCGGCCCACTGTCCCCTGTTATCACTGATACAAAGGACAATGAAGATATCCCTTAAAAAGCATAGGTGTTTTAAAGATTTCGGTATGTTTTTTTATTGTTGTGTGATCGAACGACTCAGGAACGGTGATCCGGGATCATTCGGCAACAGTCCCGTCCGTGCTCATGACGAATATCTCAAGGGGCACCTTCCTGAAGCACATGGCGATCGCTTCCCTCACCATCCTTGCCATATCGGCGCAGCACGGGATGTCCATCCTCACCAGCGTCACGGAACGTATGTTATTGCCCTCTATGATACTCGCGAGCCGCTGCGAATATTCCTCGCGGTCAAGCTTGGGGCACCCGATCAGCACAACACGGTCCTTTATGAACCTCTCATGGAAATCCTTGGAGACGAATGCGGTGCAGTCGCTTGCCACGAGAAGGTCCGTGCCGTACAGGAACTTTGCCTTCAACGGCACCAATTTCAACTGGATCGGCCATCTCTCCATCTCGCCCTTGGACCCCGGACGGTTCTTGACAACGTCGATGCAGTCGCATGCCGACGCCTTCTTCATCAGAGGGATGACATCCTGTTCCACGGTGAACGCCGGCGCATCTTTGGTCACAAGCGTTATCGCACCCACAGGACACTCCGGAAGGCAGTCGCCGAGGCCGTCGCAGTGGTCCTCACGGATAAGCTTCGCCTTCCCGTTGATCAATGCGATCGCCCCCTCATGGCACGCGTCGACGCACAGCCCGCAGCCGTCGCATTTCTCGCGATCGATGTTTATTATCTGTCTAATCACGGTTAAGCATTGTGTCAATATCTTATTTATATTTTCGGTATCTTAATTTATACTCGCTCTCATGTCTGTAATTATCCCCCGCATGTTATTTATGACCGGTAAGCATTAATGTCAGACCGACGGCAGACGGATACAATGAACTCCACCGAGCGTATAACAGTCAGATTACCATCGGACAAGGCGGAGCTGATGCAAAAACTGATCGATAAAGGGGAATATTCGAACGTATCAGACATAATCAGGGAGGCATTGGATGAATTCCTGAAGACGCGCTTCCCCTCAGGCAACGTTGACCGTGTAACCGTCGAATTGCCCAAAGCGAAGGTGATCGAGCTTGAAAGTCTGGTGCAGGACGGCGATTCGGTGTCGTTGGACGATGCGATACGGAATGCGGTGAGGGAGTACACAAGGGCGCGCATAAGGTCCTGTGATTGATATGCTCAGACTTTTCAAAAAGAAGGAAAACAAAGAGGTGAGCGGCACGCTGGCGATAGGCATCGGCGGCGGTGGTTGCAACATCGTCAACAGACTCGGCAGGATCTCAGCGGTCGATATCATAACAGTGAACACCGACAAGAAAGGGTTGGTCAGGTCCAGGTCCAACCGGCGCATACTGCTGGGGGGCGGATCGATAGAGGCGGGATGCGGGGGAGATGTTGCGCTCGGGGCATCTCTGGCGAAGGACGCATCCGAGGAGATCGGTGAGATCGTCGGGAGATACATGAACACAGTGCTCTTCGTCGGACTGGGAGGGGGCACCGGAACAGGATCGGCCGGAATGATCGCGGAGACTGCGAAGCGCGGCGGGGCAAGGGTCACAGTGATGGCGTCCATCCCGATGTCCTTCGAGTCGGGAAGGAGGAAGGTCGCCACGGACGCGATCCCGGCGATAAAAGAGAAATGCGATATCCTTGTGCTGACAGACTGCGACCGTCTGGCGGAACTTGATCCCATGATCGGCGCCAGGGAGGCGTTCAGTGTCCTAGATCAGATGATGTGCGAGTCATTCATGTG
>JAITWO010000052.1 GCA_031285205.1 Methanomassiliicoccaceae archaeon
GTGTGCCGGATGCTCCCGACGCCCTGATCATCGACGGGGTCATCCATCCGGTGGATGAACCGGGGGCATGCGGGTCCGCATTCTGTGAAAAAACCGGAATATCAACGCTGCGCGCCACATACCCCAGTTCCGATACGGGCGGGCATGCTATTATCGTGACCCCTGAGCTCCTGGAGACGGACTCGCACATCCTGGCGAGTTGAAGCGCCTTTGCTCCCTCCGCTTCCCTGTATACCTTGAAATTGACGACGATCAGGGGCTTAGTCAAGTCTTTCGAACCTCTTGGTCAGTTCTTTCAGCACTTCCGGTTTTGATGTATACTCCATCTCGTCCGGGGAAAGCGTTGCTGGCATGAACGGGCCGTGGCCTCTGAGCATCTTGCTCACCTTGATGGAGTTGCTGCGCACATAATCCCACTCCGGTCCCTCAAAGAAGTCTATCGGCAGATGAACCCCGGGCTTGGAGTTCATCGGTTCCGTACCTTGGAACTTCCCGTTGCTTATGTGCAGTCCGATGCAGCATATCCTTGGCGGGCCGTCAAAGTATGTCGGGTCCGAAGCCTCAACGGAGCACGGATAGAACGCACCGTGATGAGATCCCCTCATCCATCCTCCGACGATCATCGTGTCCATGAACGGTTGCGTCAACTCACCGACGGCGGGAAGGCCGCTCTGCGACCGGCATATGCATACCGGGTCATCTTTTCCGACATACTTCCCTGCGGTCAGATTCAGTTTATCGGTGCTCACAACCGCCGCCGGACCGATGCCTGCCCTGCTGGTGACCCTTTTTATGGCGTATCTCGTGGTATCGCTGAGCAATGAAAGGATGCTTAACGTCTCTTCCGGAGATGACATGGTAACCTTCATCGAATCTTTGACGTCGTGTATCTCCACATCGAACCCTTTCTTCGCCCTCGCATCGATCACTAATCCGGTGGTCGTGAACGGGTCAAGGAATATCCTTGACAACGGTAATGAATAAGCGGACGGTTCGGTCTTGTCGGCCATGAAGAACAGCATCGGTTCCGATCCCCGTTCAACGAACTCCATCTCGGCCGATCCCGGCCCTGCGCCCTTCACGTTGCCGCTGAACGCATCCGTCAGAAGATCCTGACCGGCTGCGTATAACTTCATCTTCTTGGCTAATTTTGTTGCTTCCATGAACGCGTTCCATGCGAGTCCGTGGATCTCCTTATGATTCTCGCCCTTGCGGTGCGTCATCAGCAGATTGATGTCATCGCCCACCCTTGTGACATAGAAATCATCGATTGTCCCCTGTTTCAGGCCGTCCGCGAGGACTTCCCTGCATTTATCCATCATGGACGGGTGCGGCTTCGAATGACCCACGACCGACCCTACATCCGCTTTGATGACTGAAACTGTTATCTTCTCCGACATGAGTTGACCATCCTTATACTATGATGATACCTATCGCGCAATAGTTAAAAATAACTTCGGTCGCACAGCAGGCGGTCCATTTACGGCACACATCATATATTTATCCTACGCCGCATTGACTGTTGATGTTATCATGAGCGTCAGCAGAGATTCAAGGACCGTATCAAGGAATGACGGCACCGTGGAAGTGAGAGGATGGGTGCAGGACATAAGGAACCTGGGAGGGATCTCGTTCGTCATACTGAGGGACCGCTTCGGGACGATACAGATCACGCTGCCGAAGAAGAAGATCGATGCTGAGCTCTTCGAGAAGCTGACAACGCTTCCGAGAGAATCGGTGATCTCGGTCACAGGGGATGTGAAAGCGAGCGATCAGACGGAACTCGGCCTTGAGATAATACCGTTGTCGTTCATCCTCCATTCATCTGCCGCCGTCCCACTGCCGATGGGTGTGATCGATAAGGTGAACGTGGAAATGGACACGAGGCTGAACAACAGGTTCATGGACCTCCGGAAACCCGAGATAAGGGCGATATTCGAACTGAAGTCGTTGATGCTGGAACTGCTCAACGAAGCTATGACGGCCAACGGATTCATGCAGGTGTTCACGCCGAAGGTGGTCGCGTCCGGTGCCGAAGGAGGCTCCACATTATTCAAAGTGGACTATTTCGGAAGGCCCGCATATCTGGCGCAATCCCCGCAGTTATACAAGCAGATGCTCATGTCCACCGGCCTTGACCGAATCTATGAGATCGGCCCGGCGTTCCGCGCCGAGCATTCGAACACCAACCGTCATGTCACAGAGTTCATATCGTTCGACGGAGAGATGTCATGGATATCATCGCAGTCCGATATCATGGGGATGATCGAGAAGGTGATCGATCATATACTGAGGGGATTGAAGGACAAGGGAAGAGGACAGCTGGCACTGCTCGGCAAGGATGTGAACGTACCGTCCGTTCCGTATCCTGTGCTGACGTATGCGGAATGCCTCAATATGCTTGCGTCCAAGGGCATGAACCTCAAGGAGGGCGATGACCTGGGCACAGAGGGAGAAAAGATAATAGGCGAGATCATGTCCGAAAAAGGGAACGACCTGTATTGGATAGCCGAATATCCGGAAGCGGAGAAACCGTTCTACATCATGGAGAAGGACGGCACCCCGTATTCGTTCTCGTTCGACCTTGACTATAAGGGCCAGGAGATCTCGTCCGGAGGGCAGAGGGAGCACCGTTATGATAAGCTCAGGGAAAGGATGATAAAGAAGGGGCTGGACCCGGAGAGCTTTGATTTCTACCTTGATGCGTTCAAGTACGGCATGCCGCCGCACGGAGGATGGGGGATAGGCATCGAAAGGATGCTGGTGAAGATGTTGGACCTTCCGAACGTCCGTGAGGCGATACTGTTCCCAAGGGACCTGAGCAGGCTGTCGCCGTGATGTGATGATCGGGATCTGAACGAGTACAAGATCGAACTTACATGCCGTTTGATGATGTCCGGCCTGGGTGTGGATTCCGTTTACATCTAAAATTTATGAGTCGGGGAAATGATAAAGGCATACTTCACACAATCGACCGTCCCTTTGTTGAAGCGTATAACAAGGCGACCCCGTACGCCGTACCATACGATCATGCGGTTTATACGGTCAACGGCTTTATGACAATGACTTTTCCATCATAGACTATCTCGTCGATCTGCTCATAACTCACGACGCCATTCTCATCCATATAAATCTCATAGGTCACTGTGCCGCCGATACGCTCTGCGAAAGCAACCAGCGTACCTTTTTGCATTTCAATGCGCTGAATGCTTTCGATGCCCAGATTTACTTTGGTGCGGCCTTCTCCGCTCGCCGTATAATATACATAGACCTGCCCCGCATCCAGGCACAGAACGGCCTCACCGACTAAACAAACGGCCTTGTAATCTTGATAATCTAACTTGAAACCTGGCCATTCTAGATCGACGGTGCCGGCCCGGTAATAACAAACAAGATATTCGTATTGGACCGTATAGACCTCATTGTTTTTTATGATAGTATAGTAAGACGGGGCCGGAATGGTAACATATTCCGATGGGTCGGGGACGATCCAACTCATTGTTCCGGTGTCGAACATCTGTTCCCCGTATCCCATATAAACTTTGCCGTTGTTGCCTTTGACCATTTCATAATATTCGTCTCTGTTAGATCTGTAATCGTCCGGTGCAGTGAAATAGACGATATTGCCAACGATCTCGTTTCTGGTGTCATTTCTTATTAAAATGATGCCGTCTTCATTCACCATAATTTGTTGTACCCAAATATTCACGTTCGGGACCAAATTGGTCAGAATAAGCTGATCTCCTTCGACCGAGAGCTGATACGCAGAAGCCCGGTATCCCCATACCAAGATGTCATCTTCTATATATCCGATCTGCGGCATCGCGGCAAGCGAGTATACATGATTGTTTTGCCGACTGATCACGAAACTTTCCGAGTCGATCCCGTTTGATATATAGTCCCTCTGGTCATAATTTTTAGAGTAATATTCAAAGGAGAAATTATTATAACTGTAACTCTGGCGGCTTGTTTCATGCGTGACTATATTGAAATAGATAAAATCCTTCGTAATATAAAGTTTGTCTATCTGGGCTTCGAAATCGTCCTGCATCACCACGTTCGGTCTGCCGTCATCAGCGACCTCGATCTTTTTGAACACGACCTCGAACATGTTTCCTTCTTCATCGATCCCGACCAGACGATTCTTCTTCTCGCCTTGATCGCCGTCATCACCAAGCACGCTCATTTTCAGGGCACCCGGGTGCCCGACGGCCGCATTTAACGAATAATCATTTATGATACCCAAAGAGACAGAATTCCCGAGCTCTGCGTAATAGCCTTTGAACATATCAGGGCCGAACAATGAATCACGATCATCATCGCTGTTTAAAGTTAGGTAAACACATACGCCAGCCATTACCATGCAAGCACACACGACTGTGGCCACTATCTGCATCCTGTTCAAACGATTACCCCTTTGTTATACTAACGTTAGTTATCTCTGCGAGTATAAATATCTTTTTGATACGAAGATTTGGGGAAATCATAATTTTCACTGAAATGATCAATAAGATCCTTTTTGAAGGGCAGGATTCCGTTGCTGACCTCCCGCCGGCGGGCGGCGATACGCAGAGGATCTTACCGCGGACATCAAATAATGATTCAGACCTATATTTATATGTCTGACCTTTATAGCGACCTTTAGGATGCGCATCACATCAAGATACTGAAATGCCACTTTCGGATGCTCCTTACAATGACACAATCACATCTGGCTCTTTTCAATTTGCTAACGTGTGCCATGTACTTTCGCTCACCTCTCGTGTTCAAGCTTTTAAATATGTTCCCTGTTTTATATAATATGGCAACAGCCGGAGACCGTTACGAGAGGGAACTGAAATATCTGCTTGCGGGCGATGAGAAAACAGTTAAGACGATGATCAAGACGTGCGATGAAGCGGAGAAGCGTGCATATTCCTCTATCGCCGACAACCCGTTCGTGGTCATCCGTGCGGCCGGTTCTTTCGGTGTGGACCTTGTTGCATTGAGATGGGACTTCTCTTTCCCCATAGAGGTGAAGAGCTCCTCCGATGAGTTGCTGAGGTTCAGCAAGAACCCGCGGCTCACGGAACAGGCGGACAAGATCATTGAGGACTGCAAACGTTCCTCGCTGATACCGATATACGCCTTCAGGCTGAAAGGGTACAGAGGCGACCCGTGGAGGATATTCTCGCTTCCGTTGGACTGCGTCCTCAGGGGGAGGATGGGCATCATGCAGAGGACGATCCCGCAGATAGAGGTGAACAGCAACGGCAACTACATGATGAGATGGGAGAACGGGATGAAATTGAGCAAGTTCATCGACTACATGGGAATGATGGCGGAGTGAGAAGGACGTCAGCACTCATAGGGCTCATCATCTGTCAGCCTCCGGTGATCTTCATCCGGCCTTCCCGTTTCCTGATGGAATAATTATTATTTAGGTCAGGCGCCCCGATATGAGAGCTGAGATCATCAGCAGATGCGGTACGAGAACGGGATGCGATGACGGGGCGGTCATTTCAGTTCTATCATCTTTCTCAACGGCCCTTCGGCGCGTTCCATCGTTCCGTCATCAAGGACCACTTCCGTGCCCATCGTTTCCAGCGCCCTGAGCACCGATGACAGCGTTGTCATCTTCATCACAGAACACAACGCATGATCAATGAAATAGAATTCCTTCCCGGGACATTCCTTCCTCAGCCGGTGCAGCATTCCTATCTCAGTTGCCACGATGAACTCCTTCCCGCCTGATGATCTGACATATTCCAACATCTTTTCCGTGGAACCTATCTCATCCGATATGTCCAAGACCTCCTTCCTGCATTCCGGGTGTGCGATCACGGTCGCCTTCGGATGCTTCTTTTTCAGTTCCGTGATGTTCTGCACCGTTATCGATTGATGCACGGGGCAGTACCCGTTCCACAGTATGACATTCTTTGACGGAACCTTCGACGCCACATACGTCCCGAGATTTATATCGGGGACGAATATGATCTCTTTCTCTTTCATTGATGAGACGATGCTCACTGCGTTCGATGAGGTGCAGCATATGTCCATCTCCGCCTTTGCCGATGCTGTTGTGTTCACATACCCGACAACACATGCATCCCTGTAACAGCTCTTCGCATCGGATATCTGCTCGGCTGAGCACATGGATGCCATAGGGCAGGTAGCGGCGGGTTCGGGCATCAGCACCTTCTTCTTACGGTTCAGCAGCTTCGCGGACTCCGCCATGAACGTCACACCGCAGAATACGATGATATCGGCATCCGACCTGGACGCTATCACTGAAAGCCCTAACGAATCACCGATGTGGTCTGCAATGTCCTGAACCTCGGGCAGACAGTAGTTATGCGCAAGTATCGCCGCATTCCTTTGTTTCTTCAAAGCGATGATCGTATCTGTTAATGGGTCCATTGAGTACCCATCGTGCACATGTTAAAAAATATTTTGAATCATCTGACGTCCTGCGTGAAGATATACGCTGACACGGATATGTACATCTGAACGGAGACGCTCTTTTCCTGCACGCTCATGATGCCGTACCGGTAAGCGATGCAACAATCTCAGAAGGTTTCAACGGCTAAGTATAAACCGTCCTTTACCATATTCCTTATAATGAGCTCAAGGGACGAAAAGGCAGCGAAAAGGTTCGGTTGCTCCGAAAGGGAACGTGCGTTATTCGAAGCAGGGATCAAAATGGGCACCATATACCATCAGTTCGTCGGAACGCCGGTGAGCGCATACAACGCCGCCGAATTGGAAAAGGCCATTGAGATGTCCGTTATGGTGCAACCTTTCGTCGAGTCCGTGAAAATAAAGATCAATCTGCCGGCGAAGGAAAAAAAGGACACGTACGATTATGTGTCCCTTACCGGCGATATGATGGATGCCGTCGTCGTTATAAGAATTGAAGATGTCTCTGTCACCGCGGAGATGAGGTACGACACGGAACTTGATTATCCTCTCATGTATGTGTCCGAAGTTTCTCTGTGATTGATTTAATATATGTACTGAGATACCGGTATGAGGAGACCCTCTACGAGGATTCGAAATGATAACTGACATTAAAATAGGCATCACGGGTCTGCCGGGAGCCGGAAAAACAAAAACGCTCCTGCGCGTGATCGAGATGCTTGGCAACGAAGACCTCAAGATAGGAGGGATGATAAACG
>JAITWO010000013.1 GCA_031285205.1 Methanomassiliicoccaceae archaeon
CCGTTCGGCGATCTGGTGTCAAAGGCGTACATGAGCGGAAGGCAGAAAGGAGAGTCCCGGATAGATACGGACTCCGCCGATTCGTTCATATCCTCGCTTAGGTGATCCCGTACAGCTTCCTGACATCCGTCTCCGTTCCCGGAGCTCCGAGGAGCGTCACACGGCTGTCAGGCTTCTCCTTCAGCACGGACATGTTCACCATTGATGCAAGCTGTTCCGAAAAGTCATATATCTCCTGATGGGAGGGCATGTTCGCCATGGACATGGCGGGCCTGGTCCTCGAACCCCCTACGAAGACATAGCCTTTCGGCTCTATGAGGTCCGGCTCGGCGATCATGTCCAGTTTCGCATACTCCTTCACCCATCCTAAGTTCAGGCCCTTGACCAGTGTGTGCCTTACCACCGTCCGCGTGTCAAGCGACGGGAATAGGGAGAGCGTCCTCATCAGGCGGTCCCATCCGTCACCGATCTTCGGTCTGCATGTTGTCCTGTAGACCGCCTCGTTGGGCGCGGCCACCGTAACATACAGCTGTCTCGGCAGGACGTCAAGGCGCTCCAGCTCATCGGGGTATGTTCCATTGGTGACCATGAAGGTGACCATCTTCCTGCGGTGGCACTCCCTGATGAATTCTGACAGGTACGGATACGTTATCGGCTCGCCGGCCAGTGATATCGCCACCATGTTCGGTTCCTTCGATTCCTCATATCGTTCCTTCGAGCACCTTCCGTCGCCGTTGAACCCGGTGAGGAGTTTACGCTGGTGCGCGATCAACGCGTCAAGCATCTCCTTCGGTTCTGACCATTCGGTCACCGTGAAGTCATGCCCCTGCACCCTCCAGCAGAACTGGCACATATGGTCGCACTCATTTATCGCGGGGGTCATCTGGAGGCATCTGTGGCTTTCGATGCCATAAAAGTCCTGCTTGTAGCAGTTCCGGCCGTATATGAGGCTTTGCCTCATCCAGTGGCACAGTTTCACGGCCGCGTGGTCATTATGCAGACGGTACTGCTGTCTTATCAATAATTCCCGGTAGTTATGGTCCATGCGGCACCTAAAATTGGAACAGGCTCTTCTGTGCCTTCGCCGGGCCCTCCTTCTTCGGCTCCGGGGCGTTCTCATGTATCTCATCGGCGGCCGGAGGCATTACGCCCTTGGCGTATGACATCGCCTCCTTCACGGCTTTGGAGTCCACTTTCGCGTCCATCATGAATGCGGCCTCCTCCGCCTCCAGGCCGAGGTCCCTGACGAGGGACCCGCGGAGCTCCGCATCGTTCTTCAGCATCGCCTTCAGCAACGGCAGGACGTCGCTGGACACCCTGCCGGTCGAAGTATGGAGCATCACCGACAGCTTGGCGCAGACATTCCCTTTGAGTGCGCGCACGCTCTTGCTGCGCGACATCTTCATCAGATACGAAGGGAACCTGAACCTGTCGAACGACCGCGTTTCAGTTCTTTTTGACACGTTGACGCCCATAGACATCATGTCACCGGCATAGGACCAGAACCCGTAGTACTGCCGTCTTCCGACACGGCCCATGAAGACGTCCGCCCTTGCCAGTTTCTCGTACCCTCTCATAAGGTCCCCGCGGTCCCTGAACTCAAGCGGCATGTTCTCGTCGATCCACAGCATTATGTGCTCCGGCGTTTCGTCAACGTCCATCATCATCCTCCGGGCCCTCATCGCATCCTTCTCTCTGAATATTGACTTCATCAGATCGTATATGTCCTTCCTGACAATGCGGTCGGAGAGCCGGCCGGCATCGTCCTCCGTTATCATATCACGGCCGAGCGCCAGCGATTCCAGGTTGCGGACGGCAGCCCGCATATCTCCGTTGGAGTTCTCGGCGATCTTGACCAGCGCGCTCCTGTCCACGGAGACGTTCTCACTCTTCGCTATCCTGTCCAAAGCGTTGACGATGGTGTCGGTGCGCGGGCGCATGAATGTTATCTGCAGCGTTTCCGTTTTTATCGCGGTGCTTTTTCTGCTCATCTCGTAGAAATCGTTCATTATCAGTATGACCGGCTGTCTAGTCCCCCTTATCAGCTCAGATATCGCCGGCACCGCCCCCCGGTCCTCGCGCCCGAAAAGGTTATCCGCCTCATCAAGGACGATGAGCTTCCTCCCCCCGTCCTTCGTGCTCATGTACCCGCCGTCGCCGAAGGTGTTGAAGTTCGCGCCCTTCAGGGCGATGTTCCTTATCGCGTCACCCGTCCTCTGGTCGGATGCGTTCATCTCCACAAGGTCCCAGCCCATGTCCTTGGCGAGGGCGAAGGCGGCCGACGTCTTCCCGATGCCGGGGGTGCCAATCAGCACGACCGCCCGTTTCTCCGGGACGCCGTCATCCCAGGACCTTGCCCAAGATGTGAGGTCGGCGACCGCCTTAGGGTTGCCTATTATCTTCGATAGGCGGTCCGGCCTGTATTTTTCGGTCCAGTCCTGTGACATCGCATCTCTGAATGCAGTATATGATTAAACCGTTGCGGATGCATGATCGGCGTGAACATGAAGGAATGCTCAAAGGACCGTCATACGGTACATCCCGTTCTCCTCTGAGACCTGTACCTCCGATGAGAACAGGCGGCTCATCGCATCGGAGGTCAGCAGCTCTTCCTTTTTCCCGTCCATGAATATTTTTCCGTCCTTCATCATTATGATGCGGCCGATGCGTTTTGGTATATCATCAAGGTCATGCGTTATCATCACTATCCCGGTACCTCCGTCGATCAATGAATCGAACATCTCCCTGAATTTATTTTTCACGAGGACATCAAGGCTTGCCATCGGTTCGTCGAGCAGCAGCATCCCCGGACCCGGGACGAGCGCCCTTGCTATCAGCACCCTTCTCTTTTCACCCAACGAGAGGCTCCCGAAGTCACGTGTCAGCTTATCGGAGATGCCGGCGCGTGCGGCGGCATCCTCCGCTGCGGTGATCATATCATCGGTTATGATGTGGTCTTTGTAGACGTCCATCGTCCTGAAGAGGCCCGATAATATCACCGCGCCCACAGATACGGAACCGGCGAACCGTGACTGGAGGTCCATGGACACCACGCCGAGTTTGTGTCTGAGCGTGAATATATTCCATCTCTCCTCGCCGAAGAGTCTGCATGTTGTCTTCAGATCCTCATCGTAATACGGTCTGGCGTCACCCCTGAACAACTTCATCAGTGACGTTTTACCCGAGCCGTTGGGACCTATGACGGCGACACTCTCTCCGACCGCGATGCTGACGGATATGCGATCCAGTATCCTCACGTTGTTCCTTACCAACGAGACATTCCCGAACTCTACGGCATTCGTGTCCACGAAAACGGTAAAGATGGAGGAGTATTCAATGGTTGCTTATGCCGCCCCGTGTTCCGCATGCGGTCTGTCCCTGCTGAACCATGTCATGAATGTGCCTGCTATGCCGAGCAGGCAGCATACGGCGAACGCGTACCTTATGGATGTGATGAACTCGTCCACCATGTCCGGGATATGGGTGTCCGTCCCCATGGTGAAGGCGATCATGCACATTATTATTGCGACCGACGTCATCATGCCGACCTGCCTCATCACGGATATCACACCCGACGATTCGCTGTAGTTCTTTGCGGTCACGCTGCTCATCACCAGGTTCGTGTTCGGAGAGGAGAACAGTGCGTAGCCGATGCCCGTCATCACCAAGACGGCGTACACCCTGAGCATCTCCACCTCCGCGGAGAGTGTGGTCATCAATGCTGTGCTGAGGCACATCATTATCATCCCGGACGTGGTGAGTATGCGGGGGTCCATCTTATCCGACATCCTTCCCGCGAACGGCGTTATCACGGCCTGTATCGCCGGCTGGACAAGTATCACCAGCCCGGCGGTGCCCGGACCCATGCCGCCGATGTTCTGAAGGTACAGGCTCATCGTGAACACCACTGCGTACGATGCGCCGTAATTGAGGAACGCGGATATATTGGCCCGCCTGAACAGTCTTCCCTTGAACAGCCTGACCATGAGCACAGGGTATTTCTCCTTTGTCTCAAAATTAAAGAACGCTATCAGAAGGACTATGCCAGCCGCTATGAACGCTGCCGAAAGGACCTCGGGGACGGTCAGTATACCGTACATCAGCGCAACTATCCCGATACCGTAGAGCAGCGACCCTTTCAAGTCGAACGGTTCTCCTTCGGAGGTCTTGAAGTCCTTCTTGAAGAAGAATATCACCAACAGGGCGGCGATGGAGAACGGGACCATTGAAAAGAACATGGACCTCCATCCGAGGAGGTCCGTGAGCAAACCGCCGATGACCGGCCCCAGCGATGCGCCGATATAGACGCACATGGTGTTCAGCGCAAGCGGAAGTCCGCGGGACGATCTGGGAAACACCTGCGCGATCATGGAGATGCTCGTCGATGCGATCCCCGCGGTCCCCAGGCCGGTGATGAGCCTCCATGCCAGTAGTATCTCGAAAGAGGTGGACAGTGCCGAGAAGAGGGATGACACAAGCACGATAACGATGCCTATGATGAACATCATCCTTTTCCCGTAGAGGTCCGAGAGACGCGACATGGGGATCATGAACGCCACGGATGACAGGAAATAGGCCATCACCAGCCATCCCTGGTTATGGGCGCTGACAATGAACTCGGCGCTGATCGTCGGGACGGCCAAATTGATCATCGTTGTTGACAAGGGGGCAAGGAACGCGCCGATGCAGCACGCGATCAGAACGATCCGTTTCTCTTTGATCGAGAAATCATGATCGGCGTCCATGAGGGCGCTCAATCCGTCTAACGATTTAATCATATCTCACATACAACACCACGATCCCGGTTAACAAAGAGGGCACCCGAAGATAAGTGGGGATGGTGGACGCGGCGAGATTTGAACTCGCGACTTCTACCTTGCGAAGGTAGCGATCTACCAGCTGATCTACACGCCCTTAGCCCTGCCAATAAATGGATAGTATATAGACCTTTCACCGGTCCAGGCAGCGCCGGCCACAGTACTTCTTTTTACTATTTTTATCATTTATTTAGTATAAAAAAGATACTCTGGATAAGCATTATATACTCCATATCTCGGTAATGCCCTGAGGCGAGGGACGTTGCGTACCCGAACCTAAGTCAGAGAAGGGATGCATTTGAAAGATAGGTATAACAGCAGATATGCCTTTGCGATGATCGCACTAACAGTGGCGGCCCTCGCAATTGCGGGATGGACGGGCATCGCGCAGGGAGAGGACGTAAACCTCTCGAACGACCCGGGATACGGAGGGGACAGCTTTGTGCTGGGCGCCTCCGATCTTTTACCGACAACACTGAAGATAGAGATATCAGGCGCAGTGTACGGTGAACAGCTTGTCATAAGCGTCACGGACGCGGAAGGCGAGACAGGGACGACCCAGTTCAATTTCATGGGCTGGGACCTCAGCGGTACGGCGTACATAGGCCAGCAGGCACCCACGCTGCCGGGATTCTACGTGTTCAAAGTGGATTTTGAGAACGACACATACTCCGGTTTTGCGGTAGTTGCACTGAACATAGAACAGAAGCCTATCACATGGAACGGCGGTACCGTCAATGATAAGACCTACGACGGAACGACCGATGCGACAATAAAGTCAGTACCGGTGTTCGAGGATGCACTGTCGGGTGATGTGGTCACCCCGGTGGTAGGTACTGTAGCATTCGTATCCAAGAACGCATCGCCGAATGCGGCGGTCGTAGCATCAGGCTACGCGATCGCCGGTGCCGATGCGTGGAAGTACAAGGCAGTGCAGCCGGCGTTCGCTGATGCGAAGATAGACCAGCTGGCACTGACGATCGACGGCGTTCAGGCAGTCGACAGGATATATGACGCCACAACGACCGTGGAGCTTGCAGGAGGCGCCCTCGTGGGTGTCCTGGACGGTGACATCGTGGACTTCACGCTTGGTGTCGGAACGATGGCAGACAAGAACGCAGGCGACAAGCCGGTCACCACGGCGATCGTGCTCACCGGCGATGACGCAGGCAACTATCTGCTCATACAGCCCAACGATCTGAAGGTGAACATAGCGAAGAAGGACGTGACGATCGAGGGCCTCAGTGCAGTTGACAAGGAGTACGACGGTACGACCGAGGTGTTCCTGATAGGTTCGCCCTACCTGGACGGCGTGATCGACAATGATATTGTCGCACTCTCGCTCAACGGCATAGGCGTCAAATTCGCGGACAAGAACGTCGGCAAGGACAAAGAGATAATCATAGATGGCTACATGATAGTGGGCACCGATGCAGTCAACTACAATCTGATAATTCCCTCGGACGTGACCGCATCGATAACACCGAAGGAACTGACGATATCAGGCATAAGCGTGCTTGACAAGGAGTACGACGGCACAACGACCGCATCCCTGACAGGCACGGCCGCGCTGGAAGGGACGATCGCAGGCGATGACATCGGGTTCTCTGATGAGAACACGACCGCGAACTTCAGCGACAGGAACATCGGCCTGAAGGGCATAACCGTAGACGGATATGTGCTCATCGGCGATGACGCAGGCAACTACATACTGGTGCAGCCTCAGGGCCTCACCGCAGAGATATCCCCAAGGGTGCTGACCATAAACGGAACAGCAGCCGATGATAAGGTATACGACGGAACGACCGACGCAACGGTAGGGGACGCAGGCAAACTGGACCGTGTTGTTGAGGGCGACATCGTCACCATAGTGGTCGGAACAGCGACCTTCGCCGACAGGAATGTCGCCAACGGCATAGCGGTGTCATTCAGCGGATTCGGCATCGAGGGAGATGACGCAGGGAATTACGTCCTGTCCGGTCAGCCCGCGGATGCATACGCTGACATCACCCCGAAACCGCTGACGGTCATCGGCCTCACAGCGGCCGATAAGATCTACGACGGCACCACGAACGTGGACCTGAGCGGGACCGGAGTCCTCAGCGACGGCATAGTGGGCACTGACGATGTGTTCCTCGTAACAGGGGACATAACGGCGGCCTTCGCAGACAGGAACGCCGGCAAGGACAAGGCGGTCATCCTGAACGGGTACTCGCTGGACGGCGCGGATGCGGGCAACTACATGCTCGTCGACGGCGGCGTGACGGCAACGATATCCCCGAAATCGGTGACGATCATCGGCACCACTGCGAACGACAAGGTCTATAACGGGAATGCCACCACTACGGTGAAGGACATAGGCGCGCTGGAAGGCATCGTCGGCAACGACGACGTTACGATAGTTGCGGGAACAGCGACCTTTGCCAGCAAGAACGCCGGCGCCGGTATACTGGTGACGTTCAACGGATTCGGCATCGCGGGAGATGACGCAGGTAACTACGTACTTGTTGCTCAGCCTGCGGATGCATACGCTGACATCGCAAAGGCGGACGGAAGCGGCGTCGTCATAATCGAAGGGTGGAAGGCATACGGACTCAGGAACACACCGTCAGTAGCGGGCGTTCCCGCAGAGTACGGAGACCCGGTGTTCCAGTACAAGCAGAAGGACGCTGATGACAGCACATACGTCACGGAAGTGCCCACGCAGGTGGGTACCTACATGGTGCGTGCTGTATTCGCGGAGACGGCCAACTATAACGCATACACCACAGAAGCGGTTGAATTCGAGATAACTGCGGATCCTGTCGCCGGCGGAATGCCGATGGCATGGGTCATCGTAGGTATCCTTGTTCTGCTGATACTGATCTTTGCGATATACTGGTTCGTGCTGCAGAAGAAGACCGTTGCCGACCTCGGGAACATCTTCAGGCGCGGTTAACGGTAAAAACATATTCAGGGCCCCGCCGGCCATCGGCGGGGTCCGCTCATTTTTATAACTCTCCGTTCATTCTTTTATTCAGTACGGCAGATCTTTCTGTATCCGTCGTCCGTCCGTAGCCCGAACTTATATTCCGTCCGCCCGATCATGGCCGGTGCGCATTGTCGGTAGAGAGTCAACAAATGCCGCGACGCTCAATGTGATGCACGTGAACGATGATGAGGGCGAAAAGGGTCAGTCGGGTCCCGTGTACTGCTCTATCTCATCCCTGAATTCCGCAGTGTTCGGGAGTCCGAGTTTCGCGAGCGCGACGGTGATCAGGTCCGCATCCGCCGCACCGCCGAACGATGCTTCCCTCAGTGCCTTGGTGTACTCGGAATGGTGGACCCATTCGGGCTTCCATTTCTCCGCCGGATCGCGCTTCCTTACCATGACGATCTGGTTGGGGGCCATCAGGAACCCGTCGTCCTCCGTTGTCTTTCCCAGATAGATGCATGATGCGATCACCTCTTCCACGTCCTTCTTCAGCGCCGCCGATATCTTCGGTGCGTTGGAACTCTTTTTTATACGGTTGTATATCACGTCCCTGCACACGGGAGCCTCCAGCTCTATCATCTCTGATATGGTGTTGAAAAGGGCGGAATCCGTTTTGACCTCGGCAGACACCTTTGATAATACCGCCGACACCTTGTTCCAGAGGCGCTTCTTCGCGTTATCGGGATTGCTGTACCAGTCCATCGACCACACGCGGCACATGTCCCATCCCATCCTCGATAACATGTACGAGAACATCCTGTCCCTGTCCCTGGTGTACTTTATCCTCTGGTACGTCCTTCCGTCGAGGCATATGGCCAATATGAATGTGTTGGGGTCCTTCGGGGAACAGACCGCAAGGTCGATCCTGAATGACGATGTGCCGACATTCATCCTCGTCCTCACGCCCTTCGACGCAAGGAAGGTGGCCACCGACTCGGCAAGCTGGTCCTTCAGCGGAGGGGTGTCCAGTTTGGATGTGTATCCGAACTCGGCATATTCGAGGTACGCCTGCAGCGCCTTCACGCCTTCCGGCATCCCCTCGCGCATCCCCATGTCCGCCGCCTTGAAATTGGAGAACAGGACGCACTGTTCGCGGGAACGTGTCATGAGCACGTTCAACCGTCTTTCCCCTCCCTCGCGGTTCAGGCTGCCGAAGCTCTTTGATAATTTGCCGTCGGTGTCGTAACCGTAGCCGATGCTCACGAACATGACGTCCCTTTCATCCCCCTGAACGCTCTCAAGGTTCCTGATCATGAACGGCTCGTCCGTATGTTTCATCATATTGGCGCGTGCATCGGGGTGGCGCTTGAACATCTTCTCAACCTCCGACATTATCGCCTTCTGCTGGTTGATGTTGAACGTGACTATCCCCAGGCTCCTGTCCGGTGTGTCGACATAATGGTGCCAGACCGCCCTCGCGATCATCTTCGCCTCTTTCGGGTTGGAGCCGGTGATCCCCCTCTCGTATACGGCCGACCTCACATATCTGAGCCGGAGGCCCATGTCCTCGGGCGGCGGGCACGGCGACGGACATACCATCAGCCGGTCGTCATAGAACAGGCGGTTGGACAGTGCCATCAATGAATCATGACGGCTCCTGTAATGCCACGCAAGCACCCTTACGGGAAGGGATGCGCGGCATAGGTTCAGCAGACTTTCCATATCGGTGACCATCGCGACACCGTCGGTGCTCTCCCCCTTCTTCTCAAAGAACGCCGTCGGCGGCAGCTGTTTGGAGTCGCCCATTATCACGGCTTGGTCAGCCCTCATCAGCGATCCGACGGACTCCGCCGGCTGGACCTGCGACGCCTCATCGAATATGACCACATCGAATCTCAGAGCACCGCGGTCTATGAACTGAGCCACCGAGCGAGGGGACATCATGAAGCACGGTTTGATGGCCTTCACAGCATTCCCGGCAAGGTTCATTATCTTCCTGACAGACATCTGCCCATGGCCGCGGTTGAACTCTCCTTTGAGTATCTTTATCTTCTCGTCCTCGGCCATCATCTTCTCCGACGTTATGGAGATCAGGCGCGACGCCAGTTTGATCTTGTTCGTTTCCAGGACGGTACGGTCCAGGATGTCATGGTCCTTGATCAGCATATCATGCGTCTCGAACGAGAAGGACCTGAGCGGAGCCCGCTGGTTGACAGCTTCGGCCAACAACGCGCCCGAGAAGTTCAATGTGAACGTATCGACAAGGTCCTGCGGGTGGATGTCGCCGGCGGACATGCGCGGCGCCATACCGGATATGGGCGTCGCATCAAATTTATTCAAAAGGTCGCAGTAATTGCCCCACGGCCTCAGGGATTCGATGTTGGATGACAGGTCCTTCAGCCATTTCCTCATAGCCATCGGTTTCATGTCCCGGCGGTCGTCCTTGGGCTGCATCCCCAGTATGGAATCTATCATGTTCACCGAACGCATCATATCGTTCACGTAGACGTTAAGCTCTGTCATCTTCGCGTCAAGCGGGGTGCCCGACGTTCCGCGGGATATGAGCAATGCTGTGGTATCAGTGAATTTATTGTTCTTGATGTTCTTTTTCACCGTGACCGTCCAATCCCTTATCCCCTTGAGCTCCACAGCATCCGAATGCGGCCCCCTCCATTTGTTGCCGAAGAGGTTCTTCGGATCGAACTTAGCGAACTCTTTCAATTCTTTACGGTATTTGGCTATTTTATCAAGGTCGCCGCCGACATCAGCCTCCGCGACGGGGCCCGACAGAGCATGAAAGTCCATTGTCTTCTTGATATCGCGGAGCTTCGACCCGCCAAGCAGCTTGTTCTCATATTTCGCGTAACGTGCGGCAAGCTCATCCGCATCTATATCAAGAACTGTTTCCTTATATTTCGTGAGGATGTTGTTGCGCAGCCTCTGCAACGAGGCAACGGCGGATATCATCGGCTCAGTTGCCCAGATGTACTCATCGGGGTCTCCCTCCATTATCTCCTTAAGGGCCATCCCACCGTATCTTCTCATGTTCTCGCACGTGTCGTTCAGTTCCGACATCTCATTCAGCGTCTGCGGTACGGCCACACCTATGAGCTTGCATATATCCTTCGATGACCCCGAGATATCGTCCAGTCTTTTGTTCACGTTGTTTATGTTATCGATCAGGGAATGCTCGCGGTCGGGTGTGAAGTTGCACACCTTGTGTTCTTTCCAGATGTTCTTCTTGACGGGCATCACCCTTGGCATTATGTCCGCCGCCGACCTCAGTAAGGATATCATCGAATCCCAGCCGCTGTCGTCTATCTCTCCCGGAGACGCTATCTCGACCCTCACGGGATTCCGCTTCCTCCTGCGTATGTTGGCGTGAGCGGATTCCCTCATGCCGATGAGCTGATACGGCGTAAGCTCCCTTTTCCCGATCGGTGAAGATATTGCGGAGGCGTACGCATCCAGTTCGCCCCGGGTGCGCTCAAGCTTGGCGCATTCCTGTTCGGAAAGCGGTTCCGTGATCATATCGGAGGACATGGATCTTTCCATCTCCTTTAGGAAGTTCTTCCGGTTGGAGTTCTCGCTGTGGAGCTCCAGCACATATCTTCTCAGTCCGGCATCATCCAATCTCTTTTTCACGATGTTCAGGGCGGCCATCTTCTCGCTCACGAACAACACCGTTCTGCCGTTGCCGAGGCATTCGGCGATGATGTTTGCGATGGTCTGGGATTTACCCGTTCCCGGAGGCCCCTCAACTACCACGGACTGACCGTCAAGCACGTCCATGATCACATACATCTGCGACGCATCCGCATTCAGTATCGAATATGTGCACGACGGTATCGGACGGTCCTCCTTTTTTTCGATGATGCCGGTCGGAGGATTCAGTATCTTATCGACGAGCGGCGAGATCTTCGACCATGATGAGGTATCAAGGTCGTTGTACATCACCGATTTGCTGAAATCGAACACATCTATCAGGATATTCTCATTCATGCCGAACTCCGCCCTTCCTTCCACCGATGCCTTCACGGAGTCCATGCATCTCTTCAGGTCGCCGACCGTCTCTATCGGATCGAGCGGAGGGACGCGGACGTTGGATTCTTTAAGTTTCTCGATGAGCGTCGGCGATACGCAGACGTCGTCGCCCGACCAGAATATCCGGACATTTCCGGTATCATCCCTTTTCAGCTTTGCCGGGAGCAGCACCACGGGTGCCCTGGCGCCCCCCTTCCCTTTCCATACTATGAAGCCGAGGGCGACGAACACCGTGGTATATCCGAGATCGTCAAAATCCTCTTTGTACCGTTGTATCAGACGTTCCAGTTTCCCGTCTATGTCGCTTCTCGAAGACAGCGACCTGAGGTCGTCGGAACCGGCGGCGGCCATCTTGGCGTTCGTTACGCGGAGTCCCCCTCCGTCTATGACCAATTTCGTGAGGATGTCGTCCATTCCCGCCTCTGTGATCTGGATAGAACGCTCATCCTTCATCTGATAGTTAACGAGATTATTCGTCTTCCCCATCTCTAACAGCTGCGACCTGAGCTTTTCGATATCCTCAACGACATTCTTCGCCATGTCAGTCCCCTCCTGTATCTATGGTGATGGAGGTTGTATATGTATAACATTTTCCTTTTTTAAATCAGCGATAAAAAGTGAAAACGGTTAAATCCGCATCAGCGCATCACGTCACGGTGACAATAATGGTAAAGCTCACGGAACAGATGATCAATGACCTGAAGAAGATAACGGTGCTGCCGCTTGCCACGGCGAGCGCGTCAGGGGCGCCCAATGTTGTGCCCATCGCGACAAAGATGATGGTGCTGCAGAGCGACAACGAGACGGTATGGATGATCGACAACTTCATGCAGAAGACCCTGGAGAACATGAAGGCCAATCCGAGGGCGTCCATATACGTCTGGTCGCCGGAGACCTCAAGCTCATATCAGTTCAAAGGGGATGTGCAAGTGGAAACAGACGGGGCGGACTACGAGAAGGCAAAGGCGCATGCGAAGAGCATAAAACCTGATGCGCCGGCGAAGTCGTTGGTCAAGTTCAGGATAACCGAGGTGTACTCGGTGGCCCCGGGAGCGACAGCAGGCAAAAGGCTGCTGTGATCACTCTTCTTTACCCATGTATATCTGCGCAGCGCCCATCACCGCAGCGATAGGCACGAATATCAGATAGAACAGGCTGGGGGTGCTCAGAAAATACAACACGGCGGCCAGTGCCGCGCCGGACGCCGCGCCCAGAGCAGCACCCCACATCACCCTTCTTTTCTTTTGTTCGGAAAGCAGGATCACACCTTCCTGTTCAGTGCCTTCTCTACGGCCTTCACCATATCATCAACGATCTTCGGCGCCCCGCCCACATACCCTGCCGGGTCCATGACGTCGCGTATCTCCTTCCCGGTCATCACCCCTTTCAACTTACTGCAGCGGAGCAGCACATCCAAAAGCTGCTCGTTGTTGGCCACGGCGACCATGGACGCCTCGCGTACGATCTCATGGGCATCCTGTCTTCCGATGCCCTTCTCGGTCATCTTCATCATCACGGGCTCGGCCATGATGAGCCCTTTGGCAGATTCGATGTTCCTGATCATCCTTTCCCTGTTGACCGAGAGGTTGGCGAACACATCGTTCATTTTGAAAAGCATCTCGTCGACCAATGTGAAAACGTGAGGCAATATGAAGCGCTCGGCACTCGAGTTCGAAAGGTCCCTTTCATGCCAGAGCACCTGGCTCTCGAACGTCGGGACCAGGAAACCCCTCACCACCCTTGCCAGGCCGCAGACGTTCTCCGACGTTATCGGATTCTTCTTCTGGGCCATAGTGGAACTTCCCACCTGTTTCGCCGCATCGAACGCCTCAGCGGCCTCGGACAGTTCCGAACGCTGAAGGTTCCTGACCTCAGTGGCATATCTTTCCAGGGATGTCGCGACAGTCGCCAGGAAACAGATCAGTTCGGTGTACCTGTCCCGTCCCACGACCTGCGTGGCCGCCGGTTCGTATGTGAGGCCAAGGTCGTCCATCACTTTTTTCTGAATATCAAAGAAATTCTTCCCCAGTGCGGCACCGGTCCCCACGGCACCGGACATCTTGCCGGCGCATGCCCTGGGCATGATCTGTTCAAGTCTCTCTCTGTGCCTGAGCATCTCCGCGATATATCCCGCTATTTTGAAACCGAAGGTTATCGGGATGGCGAACTGCGCATGCGTCCTCCCTATCTCCAGCGTATCCCTTTCCTTCTTCGCCAACTTTGCCAACGTTGAAAGGAAGACATCAATGTCATCCGATATCATCTTCAGCGCGGCCTTGATCTGCAAAGCGGTGGCAGTATCGACGATATCATTGGACGTTGCGCCGAGGTGCACATACTTGCCCGCATCACCGTTGCACTGCTCGGTCATCGCCCTGACCATCGCCATGAGGTCATGCCTGGTGTCCTTCTCTATCTCCCTCACCCTTTCCGCGGTCACGAACTTAAGGCTGGATATCCTGGTGATCTCATCGGCATCCTTCTTCGGTATGGTCCCGAGAGAGGCATGCGCCCTTGCCAGGGAAGCTTCCGCATCCATCTGATACTGGAGTCTGCTTTCTTCATAGAATATCTTCTTCATTCCCTCTCGGCCGTATCTGTAATCAAGCGGGCAAAGGTAGCTCATGTGCCGCTTTAGAAATAAATGATGTTATAAACTTTCCTACTGCCCTCTGAACAAAAGTCATGATGCGGTCTGAGCAAACGGCGCAGTGGGTGCAAATAGGGGAAAGTATTATAAACGGAGTCTTTATTAGCAGGGTTGTTGGACCGCTACCTTGCGGTCTCGTTGTATTGAGTGTCGAGCGTGAAAATAATGGAAGAATTTGTGGAGGAAGAACAACAATCATCCGAAGACCTTGAGGCGCTGGAGCAGAAACGCAGCATCATGAATAACGATGCGGAGAGGCACAGACGTTTGAGAGATGACCTGAACAAGCAGACGAAAGAGTGGGTAGCCAAGAGGGACGCCCTGAACACACAGGTCCGTACGCTTGTGGACGATGCGAGCAAGCAGAGGGAGAACCGTGACCAGCTCAACGTCAAAGTGAGGGAGTCAAAGGACCTGAGGGACGAGTGGAACAAGAAGGTCGGAGATCTCAACGACAAGGTGTCGGCGCTCAAGAAGGACAAGGAGCCCGTGCCCGAGAAGAAGGCGGAGGGCGATCTTCCAATAAAGCAACTGAAGAAACAGTTACGTGAATTAGAGTTCAAGCAGCAGACGAGCAGCCTCGGAAAGGACAAGGAGAACGAGATCGTGAAACAGATCTCGCTGCTGGCAAGGCAGATAGAGGAAAAGGAAAGGGCATCCGAGCAGGGCGTTGAGATAAAAGAGCTGGTGCACCAGCTCAGAGAAGCAAAATCGCAGGCCGAGGTGCATCACAGAGCGGTCGCGGAGTACGCGAAGGCGGCGCAGCAGGCCCACGATGACATGATCGCGCTGTATGAACAGGCGGACAAGCTCAGGAAGGAAGCCGACGCAGCTCAGGAGAAGTTCGTCGAATGCAAGACGCAGGCGGACGAGGAGCACAAGAAGCACATCGAGCAGATAGAATCCGTTCACAAGATGGACAAAGATGTGACCTCAATAAAATCGAAGAAGGCCAAGGACCGCAAGAAGAAAGTGGACAACGAGTTCAAGAAAGAGGCGGAGGACATATTCGAGCGTTTCAAGGCCGGCGAGAAGCTGAGCACAGAGGACCTGATGTCCCTTCAGAAATCCGGCTACCTCTGATCACAAACTCCTTTAAAATATTCATTTTTACTTCATTTTTCATTCATTTCTATTTTATTTTCTCTTTTTCCAACACGATCGGGCATTCTTCCATCCGCATCATTTACGAATCATTTCATCCCGGCGGATGCTCTGATCCCGATGTGATTCTCATCATCAGGAATTATATTTGATAAGATTAATATATTGAATAAATCATATATATAACCTATATCAGATATCTCATAGTATATTAATGTAAGTTAGTAAGCTGAATTTATCTGACACATTTGTCAATGGTCGGTCGTTTGCAGACGGCCGTCCGATGATATGGAAAAGTGGGAGGGGGAGAACACTTCCATGGAAAATAAGATCAATACAACAGAGAACAGAATAAATAATAAAAGGAACGCGCCCAGGAAGACCGCTCTGCCGGTCATCGCGGTCGCCGCTGCCGCCTTTATATTGGCAGCCGCAGCGTTCGCATTATTCACGCCGTCCGGATCGGACGGTCAGAATGACGATGAGGTACTTGGTTTCTCATTCCGCATAGACGACACATACTATGATATACTCACCGGGAACACGGTGAGCGTTAACAGCTGTCCATCTACGAACGCTGATATAGTGGTGCCGGAGACGGTAGTAAACAACGGAACAACATACACGGTCACAGCGATAGGAGATAGGGCATTCGACGGCAGTATTTATACTGCGTTGTCTGGCTTGAAATCGCTCACGATACCATCGACAGTCAAAACGATAGGATGGTCGGCGATCTCCAGCCTCGAGAGTCTGGAGGTCCTGACGATCATGGAAGGGGTGGAGACGATAGGGGCGCAAGGGATATCATTCTGTTCCAATCTGACATCAGTGGTCCTGCCGACGACCGTCAAGAGCATTGGGGACTCACTGTTCCAATCCAATCTCAATTTAAAATATGTATCAATGCCGTCATCGGTCACCCAGATAGGTAAGCAGATATTCACCGGCTGTTTAAGTCTTGAGCTTGTAACGGCGCCGTACAGCATGATGAGCAACATAGCGAACCAATATTATGATTCCGGCGTCAATCCGATAAAGATATTCTACTCGGGAACCCCCTTGGTCACCGCCGAGAAGAGCGGTCAGACAGTGAGCCTTGATATACACTCGGAGAACTTCCTTCAGGCCGCCGTGGGAACCACATATGGCGGCAAAGAGATAATGACCATGAATGGCCCTCAGGGGTCGTTCACCGCAGTGAACGGTACGGATTATTTTATCAAGGTGCTTCTTGACCCCAGCGCATCGCCCGGTGACGGAAGATACCAGGAACCGGATGTAGCGCCGATGGTCTATGATCCGGACAGGATGTTAAGCAATGTGGCCCTTCCGGTAGGCTGGACATGGAACAGCGGCACAACCGTCCCGGAAGTAATCAATTCCGGATATTCGGCAACGTATACGCCCATAAACGACGACTACGCCACCATAACGAAGACAATAACGGTAACAGTGACCCCAAAACCGGTGAACAAGCCAAACACATCCTACAGGTCGTTCGTATACAGCGGTTCGCCGCAGACGTTCATTCCTGTTGGGTTTGACAGCAAGACGATGACGATCACCGGCAACGAGAAGACGATCGTTGGTACATATACAGCAAACGTGAACCTTGTCAACACATCCAACTACATGTGGTCAGGGGATGGGAGCAACAATCAATTATCCGTATCATGGGGGATAACCAAAGCATCCGGTAAAAATGCGCCTGATTATACCACTCCGGCCAACATATCGACGACCTACAGCCCGATCGGAAAACTGTCCGATGTGTCACTTCCGGAAAAATGGCAGTGGGCTGACGGCAGCACTATACCGACGGTCGATAACGCAGGCTACGCGGCCATATTCACCCCGCAGGACACCCATAATTATGATCAGGTATCAGAGACCGTATTCGTGAAGGTCTACCCGATGTTCATCCCGATACCGGAGGGAGGATCGTTATTGTACAACGGTACCGAGCAGACACTGATCACCGGATATGATGCCGGCGTCATCAGCGCATATGGTAACAAAGGAACGGATGCCGGTACGTACACAGTGCGCCTTGAACTGAAGGACAAGATCAATTACAGATGGGACAACGACGGCGGCTTTGCCGGAACAGTATCCGACCAGGATGTCCTAGTGCAGATAACGAAGATTACGGTAGGCGGAAGCGACGCAGAACTGATCATCGAAAAGATCACTGACCGGACATACACAGGCAGCCAGATCACGCCGGAACCAAACGTATGGTACAACGATGTTCAGCTGGTCAAGGACAGGGACTTCACGTACACCTACGGCCAGAACATCGACGCAGGAACGGGTGCCGGAAGCGTAACGGTCAACTTCATTGGCAACTATTCGGGAAGCGCAACGGTCACGTTCAACATAACGAAGATCACGATAACCGATGGCGACAGCAAACTGAAGATAGATGATATCGATGACCAGAAGTACACCGGCAACCCGATCGAACCTACGCCGGGCGTGCAGTACGGCGCCAACGAACTCATCGAAGGCACAGACTTCACGTACTCCTACGGCGAGAACATCGACGCAGGAACGGGTGCCGGAAGTGTCACGATAACCTTCAAGGGCAACTATTCGGGAAGCGTGACCGTGAAATTCAACATAACGAAGATCGCGATAACCGACGGTGACCCGCTACTTGTTATCGAGGAGATCGAGGACCAGAAGTACACCGGCAACCCGATCGAACCTAATCCGGGCGTATCATACGATGGAACTCCGCTTATCGAAGGCACCGACTTCACCTATTCCTACGGCGAGAACATCGACGCAGGAACGGGTGCCGGAAGCGTCACGATAACCTTCAAAGGCAACTACTCGGGAAGCGTAACGGTCACGTTCAACATAACGGAGATCGCGATAACCGACGGCGACAGCGAACTGAAGATAGATGTCATAGCTGATCAGAAGTACACCGGCAGTCAGATCACGCCGGAACCAAACGTATGGTACAACGATGTTCAGCTGGTCAAGGACAGGGACTTCACCTATTCCTACGGCGAGAACATCAACGCAGGAACGGATGCCGGAAGCGTCACGATAACCTTCATTGGTAACTATTCGGGAAGCGTAACGGTGAAATTCAACATAATCCCGTTCAAGATGAGCGGCGGCGACCTGTTACTTGTTATTGAAAAGATCGATGACCAGAAGTACACCGGCAGCCCGATCGAACCGGAGCCCGGAGTATCGTACGACGGCGTCCCGATCGCCAAGGACGGGAACTTCACGTACGCGTACACCAACAACATCAATGTCGGCCAGGGAAGTGTGATCATCACGTTCGAAGGGAATTATGACGGAACGATCATTGTCGCCTTCAAGATCATTAAAAAGGATATAACCTCCGGTGATGACGACCTGCGCATAGAGGAGATCGAGGACCAGAAGTACACGGGCAATCAGATCAGGCCCAAGCCCGGAGTGTCATACAACGGCAAAGGACTCACCGAAGGCACTGATTTCATGTATTCGTACGGTGACAACGTCAATGTGGGAACGGGAACGGTCACGGTGAACTTCATTGGTAACTATTCTGGAAGCGTCACTGTATCGTTCAAGATAATAATGTTCAACATCACTGAGGGCGATGAGGATCTTGATATCGGCACCATAGCTGACCGCGAGTACACCGGTAGCCCGATCGAACCTGAGCCGGACGTATGGTACAATGGCGTCAAGCTGGTAAAAGACAAGGACTTCACGTACGCTTACGGCGACAACATCAATGTGGGCGAAGGGACGGTTACCATAGATTTCATTGGCAACTACTCCGGAAGTGTGACCGTGAAATTCAACATAATCCCGTTGATAATGGACGGCGACGATCCGTTGCTTGCAATCGAGGAGATAGATGATTACAAGTATATAGGCGAACAGATCAAGCCTGAGCCAGATGTATGGTACAACAAGGTTCTGCTTCTCAAAGACAAGGACTTCACGTACGCTTACGGCGAAAACCTGGTCGTCGGCCCCGGAACTGTGATCATCGTATTCGAAGGCAACTATTCCGGAACAGCCACGGCCGTGTTCAACATAATCCCAGGCCTGATAACCGGTGACGATCCGCTACTATACATCAAAGAGATCGAGGACCAGAAGTACACCGGTCAGCAGATCAAACCGGAGCCAGAAGTACGGTACGATGAGCCCCTTCTTGTCAAAGACAAGGACTTCACGTATTCCTACGGCGAGAACATCAATGCCGGAAAAGGTATGGGAACGGTCACGGTGAATTTCATTGGTAACTACGCAGGAACAGTTACGGTAACGTTCAACATAGCGAAAGTTACGATAGTTGACGGCGACGATAAGTTGGCCATAGACGAGATCGGGAAGCAGGCGTACACCGGCAACCAGATCAGGCCCGAGCCGGGAGTGTCATACAACGGCGAAGATCTCATCGAAGGCTCTGACTTCATGTATTCATACGGCGACAACATCAACGTCGGCCCGGGTTACGTGATCATAGATTTCATGGGCAATTACGAAGGGAGCGTTGAAGTTCCGTTCGAAATAGTTGCACTCAGCATCACGGAGGGCGACGGGGATCTCGAGATCGGCACCATAGCCGACCAGGAGTACAAAGGCGTACAGATCAAGCCTGAGCCGGACGTATGGTACAATGGCGTCAAGCTGGTAAAATATAAGGACTTCACGTACGATTATGGCGAAAACATGGTCGTCGGTCCCGGAACCGTGATCATCGTATTCGAAGGCAACTATTCCGGAACAGCCACTGCCGTGTTCAACATAATCCCGTTGATAATGGACGGCGACGACCCGCTACTTGCCATCGATACTATCGGCAACCGGAATTATACGGGCAACCCGATAGAACCTGAGCCGAACGTACGGTACAATTCAATCCTGTTGGTCAAGGGCACCGACTTCACCTACTCCTACAAGAACAACATCAATGTCGGTCAGGCATACGTGACGATCGTGTTCGAAGGCAATTACTCGGGGACGGTCACGGTGACGTTCGATATTCTAGAAGGAATAATAGATGAGGACGATCCGCTGCTTGCTATCGAAAAGATCGGTGGCAAAGAGTACACCGGCAAGCAGATCAGGCCCAAGCCCGGTGTGCGGTACGGCGCCAACGAACTCATCGAAGGCACAGACTTCACGTATTCATACGGTGACAACATCAACGCAGGAACGGGTGCCGGAAGCGTAACGGTCAACTTCATTGGCAACTATTCGGGAAGCGCAACGGTCACGTTCAACATAACGAAGATCACGATAACCGATGGCGACAGC